>JAEORY010000649.1 GCA_016840645.1 Candidatus Borrarchaeota archaeon
ACCGGTTGGTGGAAGCCGGCACAAGGGGGCCCACTCTGGGGGCCTTTAGCAGGTCTTGAATCAGGTTTGACCACTGCCTTCCCAGTGTCGAAGTGTATTCCGTATACTGCTACTTTTCCGGTAAGACTGATCTCCTTTGCCATGGCGCTCGCATCGACCACCACATAATGCTCCATGGCTTTCTCCTCAACGATGTAGAGCGCAATTCCCTGCCCTCCGTTCCAGGGGTAATATAGACCCAGGTCACCTTCCCCCCCTTGGCAAGGATCATGTACAGGTTGTAACTATCCTCGTATTAAACAATACTGCCAATTTTTTAAATGCCTCTTTGTAATTCCCCTTGATTTGAGCTTCGCTCAGATAATTGAGCGTATTGGATAGATATTTATACTTAATGAGGTTCCCGAGCTGAGTGGTTTTGCAGATATAAAAAGACTTATACTATGCAAAGTATGTTTTTTCAAATTGTCATCTCTATTTGACTGGTTTGACTAATGTTCCAATGTTGAGTTAATAGCATTTTCAGTCGCCTCAAGCTCTTTCATGATATCGGCATCAGTTAATATGATTCTTTCCATCATTTCGATTATCATTTGGTTAATTTTGTAATAATCCCGATGTTTCGGTAATGGATGACTGTAGTCTAATGCTTTTAAGGGAAACGCGTAATTTGGATTGTCCACTATGAAGGCTCGTAGATCCAAAGAATTTACTGCAGACTTGCGTACTGGTAGATATCCGACATCTTTATATATCTTAATGGTATTTTGCTTATTTACAAGCCACATGATGAACTCATGCGAAGCCTTTCTCTTTTTTTTATTTTTAGAGAAGTTCACAAGTGATAAGCCAGTTAAAGGCAAGCATTTCTCTCCCATGTATGTAGGATAAGGTGCGATTTTCAGGTTCCAGGGAAGATTATCTTTAAAATAAACCAAACCACTACTGATAAATGGTCCCATTGCTAATTTTCCAGATAAAAAAGCCTGTCCCCCTTCAAAATTTGTCCAGTCATAGGGCATGATTTTATGTTCGTGTGCTAAATCTCTAAGAAATTTAGTTGCTTGATATGTTTCCTCAGAAGTAAGAGTGATTCGTGAGTCATTAGCTTCAAACAATTGCCCGTCCAAGGCCCACAGGAAAGGAAGGTAACTTTCAATTCCATTTTGCCAAAAGATTATCGCATATTGATCGGGCTTTCCATCATCATCTGTGTCGATAGATAATTTCTTGCCAACATCAATTACTTCTTGCCATGTCTTTGGTATTGATGTAGTTGTAATGCCATTCGCAGCTAATAAATCTTCATTGTAGAAAAACACATAGGTGTTGACACAAAAAGGTATTCCATATGTTTTCCCATCTCTAGTTACTGCCGCCCACATTTCGTTGAATATGTCTTCTCTGTCTGTACTGCTTATCTCATCATCAATTGGCAAGAGAAGCCCCTCTTCAATATATAGGTCTATATATTCAAACTTTTCCTGGGCAATATCCGGTAAATTTCTTGTTACAGCGCCAGTACGCATTTTCATTTCCATCTCTTCATACAGTCCCTGGAATACTGCATTCACTTTAGTATCTGACTGACTACTGTTGTATTCTTCAACCATATTCATGATGCAGTCTTTTGCATTGAAGCCGCTGCTAAACCAGAAATCCAATTCAATTTGTTTAGCCATACAGATATTGATCAGAAATATGAATGTCATTAACAGGCAGACCCTTTTCATTTTCTGCATCCTTTTAGCACCGAGGGATTTGGTTTGCTTTTGGTGTCATAGTCAGTAGCCACCAACCAAAAAAAATAAGTTCGTTTTTTTCAGCGAGGATGCCTTACTTGTTGCGGGGCTGATGCCTGGACAGAAGTGAGATTTTGAATATGGTGTTTAACAGAAGTCTTTACTTGCTGTGCAGATATTCTAGCATAGTTTGATATTTATTTAATTTTTAATTCAAAATTGCACCGCACCTTCAACCCGAATCATTTTATCTGGTGCAGAACTGCCCATTCTTTCAATTCCCCTTTTGAGTTTCTTAGTTCAACCCTCTTATACTCCTCTTTTGGTATTTGGATCAGCAAGTAATAGTGGGTAGTCTCCCTATCTAGGATAACCGCATTAGGCGATAAGAAATCAGCTTTTACAATCAGAATGTTATTTTTTATATAGATATTAATAAGTTTAATTGAGTGTCCAATGGTCCTATACTTACCAAAAGAGATGTATAATACTCTGTTCTTGGTGAAATCCACAAAAGGGGCTTGAGGTTTTGGAACTTCGTCGATGTGTAACCCCATATAAACAGATCTATACCTTTTGTTATTCGAGAGGATCTTGAACGGTAATCCTTTATAGCCGGGATAACCGTGTGGTATGATATCATTTGATTCAAGTATGGTGTATGAAACGGTTTCATTCTTAGGCACTTTTGCGCAATAAACGATAAGTAGTACGATAGAAAGAAGGAATATCAACCAATACATCGACATCGACTCTAGCTGCGAGAAGTTCGTTGATTTTCGCAACATCTCCATTTTTGGCTGCCCAACCAAGCTCATTAATCAGATCAATTAATGCTTGAGATTCCTCCTCAGAAGTATTCTGCGAATGAACAAATTGATATGATGCTAATATAAGAATCAGGACTAATACCAACATTCTGGTTTTCATTTTAGGTTCTTCTCCTATTTAGTTGCAACGAGCAAAGGCATCTCTGATAACTAAGGCAAAGTACTCCATATCATGAAATCCATACGCCCTGCGTTTGATGACTTTGATCTTGTTGTTAATTCCCTCCAACTTCCCCGTATGGATAGG
>JAEORY010000650.1 GCA_016840645.1 Candidatus Borrarchaeota archaeon
CCTCTTTAATAGAGATGTCTTCATATTTTTTAAATACTTCTACAGTCTCGATGGCGCTATACGGGCAGATTGAAACACATGTGCCGCATCCAATACATCGAGTTTCATCGACGACCGATACGTATCCTATTGTTTCTATGACTCCTGTTGACAGAAGTATGGTTGCTCTTGATGCTGCTCCACTCGCTTGTGCGGTCGCTTCACTAACACTTTTCGGATAATGCGCAGTACCACATATAAAAACCCCGTCAGTTGCGAAATCAAGTGGTCGTAATTTCATGTGAGCTTCCAAGAAGAAAGAGTCTTGCCCTAATGGTACTTTAAGTTGTTTTTGCAAATTAATAGCATCATCTTGAGAAACTAAAGGAGTGCTTAAAACCAACAAGTCACAATTCATGCAAAGTTCCACTTTTGCAGAAGTGTCGTAAACATTGACTTTCACTGAGTCATTTTCTGAAGTAACTACCGGTGGTTTATCCTCGTGAAATCTAATGAAGGTGATATTCTGACTTCTAGCCAATCGATAGTATTCCTCAAGCCCTTTTGCGGGCATAATGATATCCCGATTAAGAATATAGATGTTAGTTTTTGGAAATCTTTCCCGTAACGTTAAAGCATTTTTAATGGCCGAAGTACAACAGATTCGGCTACAATATGTTCTTCCTTCCTTTTCTCGTGCGCCTACACATTGAATCATTAACACATTTTTTAGATCACTAATCTCGTTGTTCTTCAGACGTTGCTCCAATTCTAATTGAGTGATAATGTTACTGTTTGTTCCATATCCATACATATCAACTGGTTCGAGCACTTTTGCGCCTGTTGCCACGATAATCGCGCCAATGCGTATATCTTTTCTCTCTGAATTTCTAATCGACAACTTAACGTTAAAGTTCCCCACAAATCCTTTAATATCTTCGATTTCTGTATTCAAGAAGACTTTGATGTTGTGATGTCCCTGTACAGCACGTATTTTCTTGCCGATGATATCTGTCGCATAGATATCTGACGGCGCAACTTTATGTAGATCTTTGAGTAACCCACCGAGTTCTGATTGTTTTTCAACTAAATAGGTTTCAAAGCCCTGATTAGCACTGTCAAGTGCCGCCGTCATTCCAGTAATTCCTCCCCCTATGACTAACACTTTTTGTTCAAGGCCAATCTCGCCTTTAACTAACGGCTGAAGATATCGAGCCTTTGAAACATACATGCGGACTAAATCTTTTGCCTTTTCTGTGGCTTCTTTTGGTTGACGCATATGAACCCATGAATCATGTTCCCTTATGTTTGCAAATTCAAAAAGGTATGGATTTAGTCCTGCTTCCTTGCATGTTGTTTGAAATAGTGGCTCATGTGTTCGTGGGGTGCACGCAGCCACAACAAATCTGTTTAAGTTGTGTTCCTTTATCAGTTCATTTTTTATGACGTTTTGGGCTTCACTAGAACACGCATATTTGTTATCGACGGCAACCACGACATTGGGAAGCGTTTTAGTATACTTTACTACTTCTGGTACATTTACGACTCCTGCTATATTGATCCCACAGTGACAGATCATCACGCCAATACGTGGTTCTTCTTCTGGTTTAACTTCTTTGAGCTGGTATGTTGGTGGCTCTTCGATTAATGTTCCTCTCGCAGAGGCTAATACTGCTTCAACTTTAGCAGCAGCACCGCTTGCTTGAGCTACAGTGTCTGGAATATCCTTTGGTCCTTGAGCAAAGCCTGCTACAAAGATACCTGGTTTATTAGTTTCATTAATTAATGTCAGTTCTTTTTCTATCAGAAAACCATTTTCATCTGTTTCAATTTCAAGCATCTTAGTAAGTTTTTCTGTCCCTGCTGAAGGTATTAGGGCCGGTGAGAGGATCGCTAGATCAACACGAAGATCTTCAACCTCTTGCGTGTCGAAATTAAATAGATGAAGAATCACATCTTTTGTTTCAGGATCTTCAGTAATATTACATACCCGGCCACGATGATAACTTACACCATATTCATTTTCCGCTCGTTGGGTGTATTCATTAAACCCTTTTCCATATGCTCTTAAATCGATGTAACAAATATGACACTCGGCCTCAGAGTCATGCTCTTTGGTTATTATAGCATGTTTTGTAGCATATACACAGCAGACGACAGAACAGTATTTTTTTCGTTTTTCATTTCTTGAACCGCAGCATTGAATCCAACCTATTTTCTTAGCGTCTTTAAGATCCGACGGACGAATAATATGACCTAGGGTAGGTCCTGAGGCACACATAATCCTCTCGAATTCCAAACTTGTAATAACATTAGGATAGATCCCATATCCATATTCTGAAATCGTTTTAGTATCATATAAATCGTAACCTGTGGCTATAACTATAGCACCAACCTTAATCTCACGTATTTCTTCTCTCTGGTTAAAATCAACAGACTTAGGTCCACAAGCACCCTCACAAAGACGGCATTTTATACAATGATCCATATCTATAGTGTAGATATTGGGCACAGCTTGAGGAAAAGGCGCGTAAATAGCTTTTCTCCAACCAAGATTGCAATCAAATTCATTAGGAACGTATACTGGACAGATTTGCGAACATTGTCCGCAACCTGTGCAGGTTTCACCATCGACATATCGAGGTTTCTTTAGAATCTTCACATCAAAATTCCCGACAGATCCTGAGACGTCCTTAACTTCAGAATAGGTAAGAAGCTCAATATTTGGATGTCTCATTGTTTCAACCATTTTTGGAGCTAAAATACAGAGTGAGCAGTCACCAGTTGGAAAGGTTTTGTCAAGTTGAGCCATTCTGCCGCCAATACTCGGTTCTCTCTCA
>JAEORY010000651.1 GCA_016840645.1 Candidatus Borrarchaeota archaeon
AAATAACTTTTATATCGGGAGCAAAAATTTTCATTCTTACCGGTGCTTTTTTATCAAAAAAATACATCGGGCTTATATCAAATCCAATTTGATTTGAAGCTTTTGCTTTATAGAAACTTAAATACCAGTTTATTCCTCTATAATAGTTAACTGAAAAAAAATCAGTCTCTTTCCTCGAAGGAATAAAGACATTGGGATGATCTTGAAGTGTATGGTATAAAAATGTTGTAGCCGCTCTGGGCATGCCTGCAACAATACATATTTTGTAATTTGATAGTTCCATTTTAGGTATTATAGTCAATAATTATATAAAAATTCTCAGGATTTTAAAATTTAAAGGTTGTGATGCTTTTATTTTAAGGTAAACGATACTTATTATTCAGGAATTAGATAATGTAAGGCGTTTAGGTCTAAAGAAGAGAAAAAAACAGATTGTTTGAATGAGAATACAAAACACACAAGAAAAATATGAGATGACGATTTTGTATTCTATAGGTAATGTGTATAATTATAGGACGTCACAAAAATAGATTATAGAGCATATCGAGGAAGGAAGGATTTGACATACCTTATTTTATCAGTAAAACCCATTCGATGCGCTGCCAAAGCTACCAACAACACGGTAATATGAGCAATAGTACAATGATTCCGGGTTGCCTGCAATTTGACGACAGTCGGTTTCTGCATAGCCAGAACCAGGAGGCGCGAAAAAACTCTCTCGACCGAGCTGCGTTGGTTATAAATTTTTTTGAAACGGAGAGATCCATAATCGATGGTATCCCGTACACTCGGCGACAGTCGCATGAGGTAATTGCATCCCTTTTGCTTGAAGAACTTGGGATGTCCGATGGGACAGAAAAGATATTGTCCTTTGTACTTTTTTCCCCAATAGAGAGGGCAACTGTATTGCAAATAAATCCGGTTTTGGTTTTTCATACGTCCTTTTCGATGCATTTCGAGATTGGCCGGGCAGAGGACAGTGTCTTTTTTGAGTTGGAACGAATCCTTCTGACGGCGGCGAGGATTAAGCGGGATGACAGGTCGGGCTTTCATCACAGAAACGATATGCTGGAGGATATCCTCGGTATCGTAGTTAGCGTCGCCGATGACATGAGATACAGGAAATTGAAATTGAGAGGTCATCTCTTCGAGCAGTGGGACAGCGACTTTCTTTTCGTCGTGATCTGCCGGATAGGTCACTTCGTGAACCGGGAGCTCAGAGTCAGTATCATTAATAATGTGATTCCTGTATCCCCAGAAGAACCCGATTTTACGTTGGAATGGCTTGGGATAATGGATTTTAACACTAAGCCGAGCGTCGGGATCTCCTCTAAGCCGCCGGGATTTATCAAAGCGATCTTTGACAGCGGTTTTGAGATTATTCTCCCGCACGTTGGCCTCAATCGCAGAAGAATCCAATGCAATGATATGACCAGAGATGACTTTTTCATCGCTCAGCGCACGGACAAGCTCCAGGCGAATACGCTGCAGGTCTCGATTGACGGTAGTCCGAAGAAAACAGGAGAATCTCTCTTTGGACGGAGGGCGTTCGAAAGCAGAAAAGCCAAGAACTTGTGCCATCATGGGATTATTTTCCAACTCAAACGCCAGATCCCCCAACGAAGGAAGGCCTCGAAGATTTCGGTAGATAAGCGCTCGAAGGATCGTATCTTTAGGAAAGGGCGGACGTCCCCGCACATTGGAGGATTCGTCCAAAGGCGGCAGGTGTTTGAAAAGTTTTTCATACCGGATACGTGGCGGAAGATCTTCGGGATTGAAAAGAGAAGTCGTTTTCATGATACCCTCGAATTTTGTGACAGGCGTGGAAAAAATATAGTTTTGAGGGTATCAAAATGCCAAAAGTTAGGATACCTAATTTGTTCATATCAAAAAAGATGGACGCTGTTCGGAAGTAGGGTGTCACAAAAATCAATTTTCCTAACTCGGTCCTTTTTAGGCATAAAAAACAATGAATATTGGGCATTTTCTCGATTCAGAGGGTTTATAAGTTGTTGATAATTAAAAAGATACAGAGAGTTAGGAAAATTGGAAATTGACGCCTTCTAAGTTATTGATATAAAATGAGTTAGAATTTTGTGACAGGCTGTTTATGAAATAAATTATTAGGATCGGTGTACCCAAAATCTTCTTCAGGAATACGTTCAGCTACCCCCTTTTTGCCAACATAGCCAGCATATATGCTCATCCAAATCCTGAAAACAAAGCAATGCCATTGAGATTCTGGCTGCTGTGTTTGGTGGTTGGAGTGGGAAGGTTGCTGGTGGTCATATGGGAGAGATAACAGGAGTGCTTGCTCCGATAGTTGAGAATTAGATTGCTGTTGATTTTAATATGGAATTGCCTTAGTTTGGATTTGAGGGGGGAAGATAATATGAAGAACAAATACTCAGTTATTCTGGCTCTTTGTTTTTTTGTCTCTTTGGTTTTCCTCGGGGCAAATCAAAACCATCAATGGAAAGGCACAATTAGTGAAGTGGATGGAGTAATGGTTGTTAACAATCCATCTGAGCCCTTAAAGGGCAAGATAGAACTTGATTTAGTAGAAATCATGAGGATTGACCCAATTAAATATAAAGATATTGATTTAGTTAACTTTTCAAAAATCTTTAATGACAAGAATGGTAATATTTACCTCTTTGATGCAGATGAAATCAAAGCCTTTCAATTCGACAAGTACGGGAACTTTTTAGGTTCCTTTATCAGAGAAGGACAGGGCCCGGGTGAGTTTTCTGACGGGTTTTTTGTGAGTTTGCATTTTATTAAAAATGAGATTTGGGCAGTTGACCCTAGAAAAATT
>JAEORY010000050.1 GCA_016840645.1 Candidatus Borrarchaeota archaeon
TCCAACAATAGATAATCAATTTGATTTAGGCAACGTAAGCACGGGATGGTGGCGAGATTTATATTTAGGAAGGAATGCTTTAATTAACGGAACTTTGAACGTTAGTGGCACGGGCGATTCGTTTATTATGGGCAACGTCGGCATCGGGACGACTGGGCCATCAACAAAATTAAGTTTAGGGATAGATAATAGTGATGGAACATTTAATAGGAATAAAGGTAGGACAAAAATAGCAGTTTATGATTCAGGGGACGGTTCTGCAATTTATGGAATGGGGTTAGCGTATGGGACTAATTACGGATTGGGATTGTATGCAGATACTTCCACAACTGGAAATCCACAAATGTTTGTAGAAAGAAGCGGCAACGTCGGCATCGGGACGACGGATCCGGGTGGAAAATTAACTATTTATGATACAGCCAGTGGTTATCCTAATCCTCAACTTAGGCTAGGTTATGATGCTACTCATGATTATACAATTGGAAGGGATACGAGCACGGGTATGTTAAGTTTTACTGGTTCTCATGCAACGCAAACAGGATTCAAGTTTTATACACCATCTACTGAAATAATGACAATGCTAAATAACGGCAACGTCGGCATCGGGACGACTGATCCAACAGGAAAGTTAGAAGTTGAGTCTACGAGTGAGAATACGCCAGCCTTGAATTTGAAATTAACAGGATATTCAGGAAATAACGGTTTGGCTTTTGGTAACGGTAATTATGGTTACGTTGATTATAATTCGGCTGGTGGTATGAGAATGTCAGTTTTGTCAGGTTATGATATTCAATTTGGAGAAAACACAAATGCTGTCTATGGCTCATCGTCATTCACGCCAAATATGGTGATAGACGGAACTAACGGCAACGTCGGCATCGGGACGACAAATCCCCAGAACGAGTTGAATGTTGAAGGAGGATTGAACGCTACAACTAACAGCTACTTCGGAGAAAACATAACTGTTACTGGATGTATCAACTTTGGAAGCGGAGGATTTATCTGTAGTGCGTGATGAAAAAAGCAATTCTATTTTCAATCTTAGGAATCTTTGTTTTAAGTTCGGTTTTAGTTAGTGCAGGATTATTTGATTTTTGGAAGGAAGATAAAAAATGGAAACCACAAGACTTTTATTTCACAAGTGAGGACATACAGGCAGATAATTTTTGGATAAATAAGTATAACTCCCCGCAACACAACCAAATAGTTTCAAGAGTCTCAATGCAATTAAACAACTCAAACGATTATTTAAACGGCAAGACAGAAACGATTACAATATTTTATCCTTCTGACGAGCAACTTTTAGACTTCAAAATCGTTCCCTCAAATCCCTCGGAAGACGAGAAGATGTTGAACAACGAAAGCTATGTGGCGGAGAAATCAAATTCAATTTCGCCTTCCGAAAAGAAAGACAAAACAAAGGAACAAAAGAAAGTCGATATAGAAACGAAAATTAATTCTTTGTCTATAAGCTCGGCAAATAAGAATAAATTAAAAGTAGGAAAATTAGGAGATTATGCTTCCAAAACATTTGAAGTCCAATTCAAAGACGACGAAGAATATCTAATTCAAGCGTTCGTTTCAAGCGAATACGGAAAAGAAGAAAAACTTTATTTATATGTTGAGGGTTCATTTGCAGGGGGTTCAGGAACAGCAGGAGACCCTTATCAAATTGAGACGTGGGAGCAGTTGGATTCAATAAGAGACGTTGATGAATATACTTATTATAGCTTTGTTTTGAATAATGATTTAAATGCTTCAACCACAGGATATTCTACGTACGCATCTCCTTCTGCAAACGGAAGTCAGGGCTGGGAACCAATCGGTAGTGGTTCCTTTAGGTTAAGAATGTATTTTGATGGACAGAATCACACGATTAGAGATTTTTTTATAAATCGGAGCACAAATTATGTCGGAATATTTGGCTATAGTGATGGCGGGTTTATCCAAAATCTTAAGACAGAAAATTCTACAGTAATTGGAACAGATTATGTGGGTACTCTCATAGGTCAACATTCTGCCGAAGAATTCAACATAGTTTGTATAGATGGGATTGTAGAAGGAGATGACTATGTGGGGGGAGTGAGCGGAAAGTATTATGGGTCATCAAAAGACTTTCAGAATGTTTATTCCTCTATAAATGTTAGCGGAGATATGTACGTCGGGGGGTTAGTAGGAGATAGACATCATGCAGATATTGATAAGTCATATTCTGTTGGAGTCGTGACAGGAACTTCTAATGTTGGGGGTTTAATTGGTTATAATACTTATGGAGGGGATGTCACAAATTCTTTTTGGGACAACGAAACTTCTGGACAATCTACAAGTATTGGTGGAACTGGGAAAACAACTGCCCAAATGCAATCAATAGAAACCTACTCCGCTTGGGACATAGTCGCTGTAAGCTCAAAAGCGGACGGCTACGCTAATCATTCATACACATGGAACATCGTAAACGGAAGTTCATATCCTTTCCTTTCTTGGGAATATACAGAAGGAGAAGCACCATCAGACTCCTGCACATGGAACGGAGCGTCAAACCACGAGTTCAACTTCTCGGATTCCTGCAACATAACAACAAATATCGACGCCACTGGTTACAACTTAACCTTCGTCGGAACAGGAACGCTTTTGTTTAACTCGACAATGCAAATATGTATTATGGGCGAGCCCCCATCGCAGCAAACAATAAGTATGGGAGAAGAAGCTAAAGTCTATCTGGGAGAGTGCGCATGAAATTCCTAACAATTCTTTTAATAAGCATTTTAGCTTTAGGAATAGTTTCCGCAGGAACACTTATAGTCGACGATAAAATAAACGTGGAAACGTTCACAACAAAAGTTCTAACGATTTCTAAACAAGACATTTGTGTAGAAGATGCAAAAATTTTAAGCAAGGCGAGAGAATCGAGCTGTATAAAAGAAAAGGACGGAACATACGGGGATTTGGACGTGTCGAAGACAGATTTATTTACAGAAGATAAAAGTGGGGTTATAAGGTTTAAGAATGAATAAAATTCCAATTTTACAAGTTTATACTGAAGTAAGTACAAAAACGGGAAAGCCGATTGTTAACTGGGAGTTTCAGAACGGAACGAAGGCTTGGAATATGGTTGGGATTTTAGAGACAATCAAAAAAGAACTTCTTGACACTATCGACGAGCAATCTTGGGAAGAGGAGGGAAAGCATGAATAAAATATTTTTAACTTTTGTCTTGGGAATGTTTTTGTTTAGCTTCGCTTCCGCAGGAACCGTTCCGGGTAGCCCATTTAAACTTGATGAGGAAATGCAAATAACCAATCATTGTTCTGCAGGCGGGTGTACTTTTATGAAAATCTCTTCGATAAAATATCCAAATGGAACGACTATTTATCTCGGAGCTGCGATGACACAAAACGACCAAACTTTTAATTACACCTTCGTTCCAGACCAAATTGGAACTTATTCTGTCTATTACTTAGACGACCCTCAAGGAGTAATTGAATTGTCTGACAGCGACGAGTTTATTGTGACTCCCGAAGGAAATGACATAGGAGAGTCGGGGACATTATTAGTGGGTGTTTTAATGGCCCTTTTGTTCCTCGTCATTTTTTTCTTATTTTTGGGGCTTAAACAAGAAGATAAAACATACAAGTTATTTTTTATTCTTTTAACGATTATCGCCTTCTTTTTTGCAATAGGAATTACAAATACTCTAATAAGAGGATATTCAACCTCAGAAGGGCTTGTGGATTTGTTTGATTACATGTATTGGACTTATCTCGTTGTTGGAGGAATCGCTGCAATTTTCGTTTTCATAGACTTATTAATTAAAGTATTCGCTCCAAAATAAATGAAAAAAACTGGAAGAAATGTGAGACTATCACAAAAGGCTTTTGAAGAACTAACAAAAGTTGAAAACTCAATAAGAGAGAATGTTGGATTAGAGACACCTCTAAAATCTGAACTTATGAGGAAAATCGAGCCTGAAATATGCCTTGGTCTTAAAAGAATTAAAAATGATTTTGTTAAAAAAAACAAAATCCCTAAAGAGAGAGGAGCATGGTATGAAGAAAATATTAAGTAATAAAAAAGGCATAACGGACGTATTTTACATAATAGGAAGTCTCTTTGCTTTAGGATTTTTTATTTATTTATTTTTGACTATTGGGGGAAGTTTTAATGAGAAGTTTACCTCAAAGATGAGTCAAGATGAAGACTTTAATCTTGCTAATGAAACATACACAGAAATTCATCAAAAGAATGTGCGGATGGCAGATTATCTTTTTCTCGGAGCATTTTTCACTTTGGCATTGGGATTAATTTTTGTCTCTTTTTTTATACGAGCAAGTCCCCCTTGGGTAATTTTATTCATTTTCTTAACTATCATTGCTACAATAGGATCCGCGACAATCTCTAATTATTATCAGGCGACAGTCGAAAAACCTGCTTTTTATGAGCATTACAATGAAGTTCCGATGACAAATTGGATTATGGAAAATTTAGTCTTAATTGTTCTTGGGCTTTGTATCACATCAATAATTGTTATTTACGGTAAACCATATTATATGGGAGGAGCTACAAGATGAGAAAACGATTTTTGTTTTTGTTTAGTTTTCTTGTTTTAATTGGGCTTTTAGGAGGAGTCTCTGCTAATGTGAACGAGTCCTTAGTCGCATGGTGGTCTTTAAACGAAACTTCTGGAAGCACTGCTTTAGAGTGGGTCGCAGGACAAAATGGAACTTACGCGGGAGATTTGCCAAATGCTGTCTCTGGGGTTTCTGCTAACACTGGAAACGCGCAAAGGTTTGATGGAACAGATGATGACATAAGCACAACTTTGACCACAGGGTGGACTGCAACAGATGAATTTAGCGGATGTGTTTGGATAAATACAACTTATGTAGGCTCAAAATCCATTATGGGAGATAATATTGGTGTCTCTGGAATAAATGTAGAAAGTCATAGTAGCAATACAGCAGAGATTCAAATAAGAGATAGCGACGGTCACGTAAGACAAATAGATGGAGCAGTCACAATAAACGACGGAAATTGGCATTTAATCTGTTTCACTTACGATGGAGCAAATAATTTAACTTTGTGGGTTGACGGTTCAATAGATGAGGCAAGTGATGACGGAACTACTTTAACAAATAATCTATACAACGGAAATTGGCACATTGGAAGTAAAGCCGGGTCTGTCAAATTCATAGGAGACATAGACGAGGCGGTACTTTATAATCAAACTTTGTCTGGAGCAGACATAGATACGCTCTACAATGGAGGAAATGGAGTTACTTATCAAGGAAGCTCTTCTAGCCCAAACATAGTTCTAGAGCTTTTCTCTCCCTCAAACAATACAATAATCTCTTCAGATGGAACTAACTTTACAGCCAACTTCACAATCGAAGGGAGCAACACTTATAATTATACTTGGAAAAACGCAACATATTATGTTTGGTATGAAAATGGATCGCTTCTAAATGCAACATCAGTAGTTCTGCCCCCATTAAATACAACATCTTACACTCAATTCATCGACGCGTTTACGCTTGGAGATTATTATTGGAATGTTTTGAGTTATTATGGTAATGCAACTTATGATAATTCTCTCTGGGGGAGCAATGGTAACTCCACTTTAAATGTAGGAGCAGATATTCAGAATATAACTTATTCCAATTCAACTTATGAAACACAAAGTCAAGAATTCATTGCTTCCGTAGAGCTGTTAGAAAATTCTGATCTATTTGCAGTTAAATTCATTTATAATGGAACGGAACACTCTGCTACTAAAACGCAAATAGATTCTAATTCCTACCAACTTAGTAAAACGATAGATATTCCTTTAACTAATGAAGAAGTTAATGTCTCTTTTTATTGGAGATATATTTATGCTCTCGACGGAGATTATGCGTACCAAAACTCCACTTCTTTTAATCAAACAATTTTACCTCTTTATTTTGTTAAGTGTAATGCGACATACGTAAATACTTCAATTAGATTCATAGTAAAAAATGAAACAAATCCTAATCCAGAAATAAATGCAAAATTTTATTCTTCATGGGACTATTGGTTAGGTTCAGGAGATGTCAAAAAAAGCTATGCTTGGGAAGATGTAACAGAAACGAATGATACCTTTGAGTTTTGCATTTCTCTGCCCAGTTTGGAATACTCTATTGATGCCCAAATAGATTACACCGCCTCGGATAAAGTATTGAGAACTTATTACATTCAAAATGGAACGGCTACGAATGAAACAAACAACATAACACTTTACCTCTTACCCGAAACAGAATCGACTTCAATAATGGTCTATGTTAAAGATTACCTTCTTAATGCTCTCATTGAAAGAGTTGTTAAAGCTCAAAGATACGACACTGGAGAAGGTATTTGGAAGACAGTTGAGTTAACAAGAACGGACGACACAGGTCAAGGATTACTTCATTTGCTCGAAGAAGATGCAGACTATAAATTTTTAATTGAATATCAAGGCAACAATGTTTATTCTTCAGAACCAAGAAGAATAGTATGTACTTCTTCTCCTTGCTCTATTGAGTTTAAAGTCGGAGAATCTTCGGAAGAAGTGATTTTATTTAACAACATCGACGGCATAACATACGATTTATCTTTCAACAATGAAAGTGAAAATATCGTTTTCGTTTGGGATGATGTAACGGGTCTAACCTCTTATTTTCGGCTTTTAGTTGAAAAACAAGGATACAAAGACAGCACCACAATTTGTGATGTTCAATCCACAGACACTTCTGGAAGTTTAGTTTGTTCATTAGCAAATAAAACTGGAACCTTTATAACGACCGTTTATCGAAGTGCAAGTCCAGAAGCTCCCTTTAGCCAGTTGATAACAGAATTAAAAAATGGTTTTGCTACATTCGGAAGCGAAACATACGCTTGGGGTATTTTCTTTATTCTTCTAATGTTCTTCGTCGGATTGGCGGGGGGAGTAGTAACTGCTTTAATGAGTTTATTTGCAGGAATTATCATTTTAGCTACAATGGGGGTAACGGCGTTGGGATGGACTTCAATAGTGCTTTCAATAATCATTATTGGATACTTCATCATACAATTAAAGAATTAAAATGCTACCAAGAACATACATTTATATTATGATTGTTGTGACTTTAATTTCGATTTCAGGATTTGGATTAATCCAAGATGGAGGAGAACCTTTTGGAGTTGGAATAGAATCCAATAGCACAGTTTATAATCTAACAAACCAAATCGCAAACTCTTCCTTAGACTTGCAATCCAAAGTTAATACTGGAGAAGTTTCTGGATTAGACTTTTTAGATTTCATTGTAGATGGCGCTTGGAAAGCAATTTTGACATTATTAAGCGTACCTGCAATGTTCCAAACAATGATAGAAGAAACTGCAATTGCATTAGGAATAGGAGAATTTACTTGGTTGCTTAATTTAGTAATCTACGGATTTATTATCTCTGTCGTATTCGCAGTCATCTCATCTATATTTAGGAGGAAAACATGAGCTACTACAATTTAACTGAATGTATGAATGTTGAAAGTCTTACAGATTTTCTAAATTGTCCAAATAGTTTATCAAATGGAGGATTTTGGATGTTTATTTGGGTTTCTGTCTTTTTTGTAACCTTCATTATAACTAAAAACATGAGATTACAAACTCAAGAATCATTTGCAGGAGCTTCTGTACTTGGATTTTTCTTCGCGGTTTTTCTTTGGTGGCTACAGCTCATAGGATGGCAACTCATGTTAGGGTCATTAATCTTGATGATTCTTGCGGGAGTTTGGGTTTTAGTTTCCAATCAAAGAGAAGTTTCCTAAAAGTGTTACATGTGTTACATTTTGTTAAAAAGGGTAGTTTCCTCAAAAGATGGAAAATGGAAACTCAAATAAAAAAAAGGAGGTTAAACATGGAGCTAAAGAAAGGCGTTATTGGAGACATTTATACTCTCCTTAAATACCTATTCCTTATAGCAATTTTTGCAGGTTTGGCTTTGATGATTTTGGCTAAGTTCCAAACTAAGGCAGGATCAGGAACCACTGCGGAAAGCGGTATTAACGACACCGTTTATGTCATTAAAGATGATGTAATCGGATGGTTGGGTATCGTCGCTATCGGAGTCATTGGATTCGGTCTAATGCGTTACTTCGGTTTGGGAATGGGCGGAAAAGGAGCTAAATAAAATTAGCTCCTCTTAATTTTTATTTTTTTATTTTTTAATCAAAAACACACAAAACAAAATGGAATTGAGATCAGTTGTAAAAACAAAGAAAGGAGCAATAGAAGAAGTTTATGGACTTCTGAGAGTACTTTTTATAATTGCTATCTTTGCTGGTCTTTCACTAATGATTCTTGCCAAGTTTCAAAATAAATCTTATGATTCCACAAGTGGAAGCGTCACAAACGAAACATTAACTACTGTAACCGAAACGGGAGAAGATTTTGCGGTTGTTGATTATCGCGATGTTGCTTGTACCGTAACTCTTGTTCATAATGCCTCTAATGGAGCAGTAATTGGTTCAGGGAACTATACTGCCACCAATTGTAATTTAGCTTCTGCCGATGCAGAATTTAATAACACTAATTGGAATGTAACATATACTTACGTCTATAATGCAGACACAGTGGCGAGTTCAGGAATGAATACTTCCATTGCCACAATTAAAGATGACATTATTGGATGGTTGGGAATTGTAGCAATAGCAATAATTGGTTTTGCCTTAATGCGTTACTTCGGTTTGGGAATGGGCGGAAAAGGAGCTAAATAAAATGGTTTCAGTTTCTGAACTTCAAAAACAACTTAAAAAGCTGAAAGAAAAAGAAGCTCAGCAGGAAAAAGAAGCTCATGAAAAGCAAAAAGTTCAATCATTAAGAAGACAAATATTTTCTAAAAAATATGGTAGATATTACAAACCAGTTGGAAAAACCGTCTCGACATTGGGGAAGGGATTTGTAAATGTAGCCCAAGCGGCTGCTGAAGCAGATAGGCAACGAGAAGCATCCCAAAATTCCGCCAAAAAACCTCGTAGAAAGACAACAACAAAAAAAATACCTACAAAAAGAGCAGTTATCCAAACCTACCCCCAACCATACCCTGCCTACTATTATCAACCAACACCCCAAGAACCATACAAAAAACCCAAGAAAAGGAAGAAAAAACCCAAGAAAAAAGCAAAAACTCAAACGAGATTTGGTTTAGAACCTACTTTGGACTCAAGCGGACTTCCGTTTTAATGAAAATGGCAAAAAAGAAAAGAAAAACTACTCGTAGAAAAAGGAAAAAGTAAGCCCCACTTTCAACTCACAAACCTTGAAAGGAATAAAACCTTTCTTAAAAGAATCATGGAAATAGATTTTACATAAAGGAGAATATCTTTTAAATTTCAAAATTGTAAGTTGCTCTTCTTTTGTGGGCAATCTAAAATTAATCTCACTAAAATTATCTTCAATCAACTTAGATAATTGAACGCTGACATTTCTTAAACAAACATCTAAAGCTTCGGCTATCTCCGAAGATGTCCATTCCTTTTCATTATGTTTTTTTAAAAAATCAATTATTTCTGCTTGAGCCATTTTGAAATTCTATTTGATTTAGTCCTGAAACATATTTGACAGATTCATTAGGCTCGAAAAGATATTTGCTATTGCTCAATAAATTAGAACTTGAACACATCCAAGATTCCCCCATTTTGTCCGCACAATACTGACAGGCATCTAAAGGTTCTGTTATTCTCTTAACTGTTTCGATATTGTAAACCCCATAAAATACAAAACCAATTAGGACAACCCAAAATGCTATGTCTGATATTTTTCTGTAATTTACCATAAAACCCCAAACAACCATTTAATTCCTAAAAATGCCAATAAGAAACCTCCATAAATGATAAAAAGATTGATGTCTAAAGCCCATCCTTTAGAAATAGGAGATTTGTAAAAAGGAAGGAACTGCCACCAACTTGAAGGAGTGGTTAAGATAAATTTCCACATTTTACGAGGTTTTGTGGGCTTAGTGTCTAACATTAAGTCTCTCATTGAAAAAGTCGTGTTAGTATGACTTAATTCATGTTTAAGGATGCTTTCATAGAGACCCTCCCACTCTGGACGCTTCAACTTTTCATGGATTTCTATTCTATCACCAAAATTATTAGCAATTCCTTTTTTTACATAGTATATTGGTATCTCTGACATTTTCTAATTGTCCCTCCCCAAGGATTTGTGCAACTTGGTAAGTTTTTTATAGACAATCATAAAAATAATTAAAGAGGCTATTGCCAAGATTCCTAAAAAATTTACTCTCCAAAAAGAATAGAGTAAAGTTAGAGTTAAACAACCCATACCAAGCCAAATAAAAATAATCTGAAAAGAAATTCCTATTTTAAATTTAGCCAAATCCTGCATTATAAATCTTAGATCAATCCAATTAGATTCTTCTTCATATATTTTTTTTATTTTATTTTCAAATTTCATTTTCTTTGGAATTTATTTAAAGTTTTTTCTGCCATTTTCTCGGCTTCGACTTCAGCTATTTTATACCAACCTTCAATATCCGAACCTGTTTTCTCGCGCAGTTTTGCATCTCCCCCTCCTTTCTTAAAAAAACGGGCAAGGATTTCTCCTACAAGAAGAGAAACCCCAAAAATCACTAAAATCCAAACCCACAAATCCATCTTATTTGTTTAAAAGTTCTGTTAATGCTTCTTCTATAGTGATTAGTCTTACAATCTCACCCGTTTTATCATCTTTTAACCGAGAAATTTGTTGAGTTGGTAATTCTTTCACAACAACAACTTTCTCTTTTTTTTCAGATTCTTTTACCATTTTTTACCTCCTTTGATTTAGTTTTAAATTTTAGTCTTCTTTCTTTCAATGCTTCCTTTCTCCATCTATTTCTTGATTCCTCTAAGTCTTCGATTTTGCGACTTAGAGAGTGAATGTGCGAAAATACTTTGTCGACTACGGATGTGCCGAATATTCGGTTTAGGTCGGCGTATATTTTCTTTAATTGAGTTGGTGATTGTAACATTTTTGCTTTTCCTCCTTAACAGGATGTTTGGCGAAGTCGCTGTAGGCGATTTGGGAAAATTCCGACGGCAAAAAGCCGTCTGCCGATAGGCAGAGGAATTTTCCGTTAAACCTATGCTTATGTTCCGAACGAAGTGAGGCACGAGCTGACGCTACAGCGTCCTCGTGTGTATGAATTTCGTTCTCAACTTTAAACGACGTGGAGTTTGATGAGCCGATGGATTTAAAATTCACCGGCCCCTTAGTTATTTGGAGGTAACTAAGCATGCATAAAAAAGGAAATGATGTAAATCTAAGTGGCTGGTCTGGTGTTGCTGTTGCTATTGGTGTAGCTGGTTTTATGGCTTTCACAGGAAACACTGGTTGGGCTTGGTTCTTTGGAATTTTAGGAATTATCATTGCAGTAATCCCCCGTTTGTAAAAATTCCAATTATACAGCCAGCTAAAAAAGAAAGCAATAAAAAAATAGCAACTGCTATGTTTTGCCGGCTTGTCAAATTAGCATTTAATTCCGTGTTATGCGTTGTATTTTTATTTCGCATTTTAGGAATTAAATCTAACGAGTTTATTTAGTTGAGAACTACGAAGTAGTCCATTTTCCCGACGGCAGAGGACGAAATTCATATAGACATAAGTATTGTTGTTTAAAGAAGTTTCATCGTTAGATGAAATTTGGGATAATTTGTCAGAATTATCCTTTAAACTGATATTATGTTCCTTTTCGTTAGAAAAGTCGCCTTTAGGCGAAGTTTTAGAGGTCAGCGATAGATTAAAAACATCAAGGAGAAAGTTTCCTTTATTTGTTAAGAATATTTTTTTAACTTGTTTTTCTTTTTCTATATAGATTAATTTAAATAAAATCAATTTCTCAAGATGTTGTTTAAAGGAGTTATGCTTAATTTTTATCTTTTTTACTAAAGGCATAACATTAATTCCTTCTTTTTGAGAAATTGTTTTCAAAATAGAAAAATCTATATCGTCAAAAAATATTCTTGCTCTTTCTCCTTGTTTCCTTGTTTTTATCATTTTAGTTTCTCACAGCTTTGGAGCCGACCTCTCAAATTGAACATAATATTAGCGTTAAGGAAAGTTTTTTCCATAGGAAAAAATTTGGGTGAGCCGTAGGCGAACTCTTTAACGCATATTATCGGCTCCGTAGGACAAACCTGAAAGGTTTGAGTTTCAAAAACCCCCGTCATGTTGAACCTCCTCGTTGCTTTCTTCTTTCTTTATCCTAACTTTTAACTGACAAGAGGGACAAGTAACAAGAACAAGTTTAGATTTAGTTTCCCATTCGTGATTACATTTAGGACATTTTACTTTTTTCATTTTATTTCATTCCCCCATACATCCCAACCTTCTACTTTTTGTCTTGCAAATAATTCTATTCTTGGAATATCACCACAAAGTTCTACAATTTTATCTCTAACACAATCAGGCTTCTTGCTGTGTTCTTCTATTGGTGTATCAATAACTTGAGATATGCTTGCAGATTGTCTTATAGGATGACCTTTAACACCAATTAAACATAATTCAGAGTTACTTCGTGTCCAATTACCCAAACCAAAAAACCAACCATCTCCTTTCTTCTGTCTTTTAACCCAATTAAAACCAACAGTGGCATATCTAAAACCCCATGCTTCCATAATTGAGAAAACTTCTGGAAGTATTGGGAAAGTAACCCACATAAATAAAATACAATCATCATCTGCAAGTTTAGAAACAGGAAGATTTTTTATTTCTTCTATCTCCATATTGGGATAATGAATTGATTGATTTTTATTTCCACCAGCAAAATACTTCCATGGTGGGTCTGCAAGAATAATTTTATACTTCTTTTCTGTTGCTTCAAGTTTAGGAGCATCTTTTACAGATTCTAAAGCCTTCTGTCTTTTTTCTTGTGCTTTAAGATTTTGATAAACTTTGTTTATAGATAGTTCTTTATTCCCTGAACGAAGTTTAGATTTAGTTTCTTCATCTGCGTTGTCACGAATGAATTTAACCTTATCTACTGTTCCATGACTTACTTTAGACACTTCTGCAATCTTCTCACGAACACGCCCCATATTACTTTGTGCCAATTCTGGCACTAAGTCTGTTCGTTTACCTTGATTTTCCTTAGCAATCGGCTTCAGTATATCTTCCTTCCTTAAATTCAATTCAACCCTTGCATAATCTGGAATATTTCTCCTTCCTAATTGGTTATCAATCATCCAAAGAATTACAGAATTTTTATCAGCAAATTCTTTTTCTTGAATCTTAAACGGAATATTATGTTTAGTGCAAACAGAATATCTATTATGTCCATCAACAATAGTATTATTCCAAGTAACTATTCTTTCATTATCACGCCAACCTTCGTTTAAAAGATTATTCTCAAGTTGTTTAATTTCGTCCTCTGCTAAAGGAGGAATAAGTTCTTTTAGTTCTTTATCAATTTTTAAATTCATTTCTTCCACCTCCAAAATTCAACAGCATCTTTTTCAATAACTTCTTCAGGAATAACTTTGTTTAAAGTGAGTTGGAAGTTTCCATTCGGATATTCTGTTGCTAACCATAAGTTTTCATGTTTATCAAATTCACTTTTCCATTTTTCAGTTTTGAAAGGAATTAAACTATAAAAAACACATTCAATAATATCTTCTCCTTTATTGTCTAATGTTCCATGAAAAATATATTCTGCTGTTGTAGTATAAATCCATCCTTCTTTTGCATAAAGATGATTTCTTGTTTCTTTATCTTGTTTATCATAAACATGAGAAACAATCTCCATTATCCAACCTTTACCATAAGAAGAATTTTTTCTTGTTTTTAATTCAACAGAATATCTTCTCCCTTTTGCTGTTTTTATTGTTATGTCTGTTCCAAAAGATTTTTGTGTTTCAATATTATCTTTCCAAGATATTTCTATATCATCACCAAATTTTTGTTTGAAAACTTTTATCCAGTTTTCTCTCAATTTGTCGTTGTTAGAGTTGTTCAAATCCTGTTCAAAGTTTCTTATTTCCATTTTGTAATATAATAAACCACCACCACTATATAAATCTTTTGGTAGTGAGTTGCTCCCTGCTAACGAGGGGGTTTTTGAAATTGCCGATAATATTGGGGTTTGGAGAAGTCAAAATCACCATTTCCATTCCCTCCTTTGTGATTTTGATTTGGGTGTAGGCGTAGCCGAAACCTCTAAACCCATATTAAACTCCTTTGGCT
>JAEORY010000652.1 GCA_016840645.1 Candidatus Borrarchaeota archaeon
TTAGTATCTTCAGGTCTTAGAGTCCCATCCCATGTAGTATTAGCATCGGGAGTATCCCCCGTCCATACTGTCGAAGCAGGACCAGCTACTCTATGCCATGGAGGAGTGAGAGCTGAATCTGATAACCAGATAGTCGCATTTAACTCGGAACCTTCTCGTACTAGAATTGTGTCATGTTCGGAAGGAACATCACTACCGTTGAAAACAGTAAGCTTTGTCCAAGAAGCTGCTACACCAATACCAGAGACTTGATACACCCCATTCAGTGCAACATTTCCAAAAAGAATTTTATCGTCATCAGCTAAGGTGACACCATCGATCACGACTGATGGCGTTGTTGGAAGTACTGTAGTCGTAAAATCAACTGCACGAACTGCTGTTAAACTCCCACCCCCAGCACCGCCAATCCCTAAAGCCCAAACACCTGCAGATGTGGAATTATCGCTTAGGTAGAAAGTTATTGAAATTCCTGGGTTTAACGACGATAAAGCAGATGCGTCATAATCATTGACCGTTACTGGCTTAGTACTATTATTTATAATAACGTAATGAATACCTACTTCCAGACTTTGAGCATCTGGAAATGTAATCTCTTGGGTATCTGTCCCAACTATATAATAAATGGTCGGAGATAATGACGTTAGTGCTAAAGGCGTAGTAGACGAGGCGGTTATCTCTACGATATCCTGTTTTAAAGCACCTGTAGTTAAAAATGTAGACATATATCTTATACCACCTTAATCAACGCGGAATATACACCGTGGCATTATTCCCTTTTTTAAATCCAGCGACGAGTTGTTTTGTTAAATCTTCGTCCTTAATAATTAAAGACCACAATTGCTCTCGCCTTTGATCACGAACGGGAAACTGAAGTACCATATTAATAATCTCATCCACCGATGGTTTTATGAATGAAATAATATTTTGTTCCATTGCCATAGGCTTCTCTATTTTTTAGTAACTACTTTATACTTACTCATCACAAAACTCTTAAAACTAAGAGCTTTTTGCCACCAATTCTTCTCTATCGGATATCCACCTCTCGGTGCTCCCTTCTTTGAATGAGCAAATGGATAAACTTCTACGTCTTTCTGGTATCCCCAATCCTTGCCTTCATCGTCAGCAGGATATCCTCCACGTTCCCGTACTTCTAAATTTCTAACATCCACCTCCCAAGAACCACTCTCACCCTCAGTCTCTTCTTCTAACTGCTCTAGGGATTCACCGCTGAAGGGATGCTCGATATCCCTACCTCCAGACTCATAAATGAATGTTACATCCTTGTTTGGATTATTGGCCTTTTTATTTTTTACATACTTAGCCATTATTTTGTCTTCTTTTCTGATAAGTCATCAAACTGCGCTAAATCCAATCCTCTGAAAGCCAGAGAAGCTACAGATTTAAACTCCTCCCAATTAACGACTCGTATCTGGGAATAGTTCGTTTGTAGTTTCTTTAAAAAGGTTTTAACTTGAGATCGAGTTACTAAACGTCTCCACAAAGGTGGTTCCATCTCAAATCCTATTCTTTTTAAAATGGGAACTTCAGGATCAGTCGTTGAAAAAGTATTGTGTGTCCATATAACTGGAGCACCATCCATCGTACTAAACTCAAGAGCAATTTCATTCTTTTTAGACTTGTCAATGTAGTCAGGACTTACTTCTTCCTTCGCAGCAGTTACACGTTGTCTCGCTTTTTGTGCATCTTGCCGTAAGCCCTTTTTAATCCCTTGAGCAAAAACTCGCGCATCTCTGACTTGCTTTTCAAACTCAGGTTTGTTTGTAATCTCTAAATGTTTCTCTAACTTTCTTACTACATTACCAACTTCTGCTTTGGAAGTAAGCTCTATATAGTAGTACCCACGCATAAGAGAAAAACCGAGGCTGCGTAAAAATCCGTTAGGATCTGCCGATTTATATGAAAATAAATACCAATCAGTATTCCATAACATCAGATCCAAGTTAAGGAATTTGGGATGCTTTGGATCGTCAGGTAGCGCGTCAAGATCTTGTGCGACAAGGGATTCAATTTCTTTCGGATTGCCAACAAAATCCTTTGTCGAAGGAACCTTCTTCAACTCCTTCGCTTCATGGAATAACTTTTCTATTTTAGTATACCCATGAGGTCGCATCATAGTCGGACCATAAAAATCACGATCCTTTACGGACTGTTCTTCAACATGAGTGTCTAAAGCTTTTTTCCTTTCCAAATATGGATTAAGCTGCTCTTCTTTTGTAAAATTTTCCATATTGGATAGAGTCATCTGAATCGGCTGTAACATTGCGCTATCTGTAAAATCACTGTTAGCTTTAGATGTTAAGTGGTCTGCAGATATAATACGTGCCATTTTCAATACTTCAGATGAGCCTTTGACCAAAACTGTATGAATATGAACGTCTCGCTTTTGTCCAATCCTTGCTGCTCGTGCTTCTCGTTGAGAAAGATCTCCAGGTTTCCATTTCAAATCAGCATGAATAATACAATTTGCTATCTGTAGATTGTGACCTGTCACCAAAGACTTGTCCACAGCAATCAAAATCTTTAATGGATCTTGAGGTGCTTTAAACCTACCTAAAACGTCTAACATTCCACCTTCATAATAAGCAGCCTGGTCCTTTAAATCAGATGCTAGGTGGTTCAGAAGATTCTTAGCCGCTTCCTTATACTGAACAAAGACAAGTACTTTACCAGCTTCTGGATCTGCTAAATGACGCTTAATGATGTCGCTAACCATACTTGCTTTTGGGCTTATAGCATTGTCGCCAAGCATCAAAGACTTTAACCACTCTTTCGCTTCGGCTGGTGAATTTAG
>JAEORY010000653.1 GCA_016840645.1 Candidatus Borrarchaeota archaeon
AAACTTTGAACTCTCACATCTCCTATGTGACAAGTTGTCGCATATATCTTTATCAGTACTTCATTATCCTTGGGAGTAGGCTTTTTGACCTCTCTGAGTTCTAGAACCTCAGGCGGCCCGTATTTTGTGCATATGATTGCTTTCATAAATTACCCTCCTATTGCTTTCTGAATCAGGATATTTAATGGTGCGGGAAATGTCAAAACCCTTTAATCTTTGTCATAATATTTAGAATTGAGAGTTAGTTCAGGGAAATGTCGTTAAATGTAAATATTCCAAATCATTCAGCTATAAGCAATGGAAATGATACGGCGCGGCTTAAAGAAAAAATATTGATGAATTAAAATGAATCTGGCTAAATGACTCCCAATAGTTCTCATTTTTGATTAAAATCAAAAGATAAAAAATACTGATAAAATGCAACTATTATCCAGGATTATATGTTAATTTTTATAAACACAAAGAGGTGCAGTGATGAAAATATCGAAACTATTTAGATCGATAATATGTCAGTTGGTTGGATTTTTTTCCTTGATTCTGAATGGACTTCCTCTGTACTCGATGACAGCCTCTCAACGCACTGATCTTCAGATGGCCCGGCCAGGAATTGTGCATGCCAAAGCGCATTTAAGATTTTCTGCCAAGTGGGAAGATGTGAATAGTCCAAAGATTGCTTTTCCCATCCCCGTTGAGTTTTCTGATCAAGTTCCGATATATATTGAGTTTAGTTCTGAGCCTCAAGATCATATTGTGGGAATTACGTATAAAAAAAGAGATAAATATAACTGGATTGCAGAGGTGACTCTTAAATCTCTAAAAAAGGGAGAATATGTGGACATAAAATGGGATGGATATGTTTTTATCCGTGACCATGATTACAGCAAGCTGCCGGAAGGAGCCAAGATCCTAAAAACAGAAGAACTTTCTGAGGAAATGCGTCAGTGGCTGGTGCCCACGACATGTGTTCAGGTCAATGATACTGAAATTCAAGAAGCAGCGGTAAAAATCAAAGGGAAACACACCGATATTATGAAAATTGCACGTGAGACAGCAAAATTCCTTGGGTCCATTGAGAGAGGAAGAAGCTTCAAGAGCCTGGATGCTGTTGAGGCTTTGCATAATGGAGGTTCATGCACAAGTTATGCCAATCTTGCCGCAGCATTATTGCGTGCCAACGGGATTCCAACACGGATCCTTGCCTGCTATCCCACTTGGGAATTTCCCCTATGCACGCATTATATCGTTGAATTCTATGTTCCTGAATATGGTTGGATTCGTTTTGAATCTACAAGATCCAAAATTCCTTGGAAGCCCTACAAAGATGTTATCGTTGCGGTCGTTAGGCCAGAGGATGAAAATCGTTCATTGAATGAATCCATGTCCCGCTGGGCAATGAATGGAGTTCCTTGGATGTCTCTGGAAGAGAATCTAAGTCACTCCAAGATGGATTCCGAAGGAAAACTCGGTTCAGAAAGATACTATATTCATGCAGCAGAACCTCTGCTCGAAATTAATGCCGAAGAGAATAAAATTGAAGAAGCCTTTGCTCTGACAAAAAAAGCATGGAATATTTTCATGAGAAACAAAACTCGTGGCATTGATAATAAGAAAATGATTATTTCTCTAAAAGAAGCGATCGAGAGCCATAATATTGAGGAGTATATCCAGAGGATAAAAAATGCAAATACAGAATCCTCCCAAAAAGCTTTTTCATTGTCTTTAGCAAGTGGTTATTTGTTCCGAACAACATTTGGAAACTTCAATCCACTCCCAAACACAGCCGATGTTCCAGAAATCGTTGTTTCTCTGGAGAATATCAGTGCCTCCTTCGGATTAAGTCTTGGTTATGTAATCAGCGAACGGTTCGAACTTCAAGGGACATTTTCATATGGCCGCTCTAAAATTATGAATGATGTAGGTATCGGTATTGCCGGCATCCCGCTGGGAAAAAACAAAGTCTCATATGTGAAAAATCTGACTTATGCCGGAAATATCCTCATCCACTTTCCTCTCAAACGAATTTCCCCGTTTATTACAGCCGGATTGGGAGCAATTACGCTTAATCCTGAGAAGCTTCGTTCCAGTACAAAACTGTTAGTTATCTTTGGAGCCGGAGTGAAGTATGAGCTAAGCCGGCATCTTTCAATGTTCTTCAACATAAAAGATTATATAAGCTTTTTCAATTATCCTGAGGACTTTGATGTGTCTTACATCGCCATTTATGCTCCTGATTTTAAAAAAAGACAACACCGGCTTGGTATCCATATTGGCTTGAGCTATCTCTTCTAAAAGTGAAGACTGTAAGGAAATCGCTCGGATCTCCAAGGTTCTTTAACTGTACGAAAACAGAGATTTCCAATTGCTTTTCCTCCAGGCCGGAACTTATAAACATTTTTTGGAATAAATTCTTTACTTCGCTGTATATTAAAAGAGGTGATTTTTATTTTTATATCCCTGCATGCTACACCATCGTTAAAATGACCTCAGATGAAGAGCATGAAATAATTGAAACACTAGAAGGCGGCGCAACTCCAAATATTACGGATGCTTGGGATCATGAATAAGATATGTTAACGAGAAACTTAGATTTTGGAGAATACGAATAAATTATTTAACCGAGAGGGAAAAACAATGAAAAGAATTTTAGTTTTTTTACTGGCAATATGGTTTCCCATTCAGGGATATGGAACTCAACAGAGAGAATTGAACTACGAAACGTGCCCTTCAATCGGACCGAATAAATTATTCAGACAGATAGCAAAAGTCATCAATGATGATGAAGGGAATATTTATGTTCTTGAT
>JAEORY010000654.1 GCA_016840645.1 Candidatus Borrarchaeota archaeon
TGTGGGAGTATTAGAGAACTCTCAATATGGATTAGCGATTATGGATCGTGGAGACAACTTTATTGGATATTACCCGCAAAAGTCCAGTAAGGAAAAAATTCTTGAGGATGCTGAGGAGCGAGGAATCCCTTTTGAATTTGACGAGGAGTCAGATGAATAGAGAAGAACAGTTAGAACTAGCTCGTGCTCCCTATGTGCATGATTACACTCAAGATAAGATGAGTCAGTGTATGGCATTAGCGAGATGGGCTCGCGCATGCGAATACAATCATATGCACGAGAAGATTGATGAGTTTTTAAGCAATGTAGTGCTATCCAAAGTAGAAGAACCATCAGTATTAATAACCATTACTACCATTGCCAGGTGATCTTACACAGAAGACTTCAAGGTACGCTCTGTGGACTTCTTAGACAAAGCTTATATGCGCTTAGCTT
The DNA here is from genome assembly GCA_016840645.1 of Candidatus Borrarchaeota archaeon. The sequence goes on from JAEORY010000654.1 coordinate 436, forward strand.
TAATGCTGGGTGAGGAAGAGGCACGGGACGTTTGTAAAGGGATGTGGCGAGATGTACCCCCGATAATGTCTATTTGGCAGCAAGCTTTTCTACCCAACAGGCCTGGTGGAAGACCTAAAGATTAATTTTAGATATTCTGATTTTATTCTCACTTCGATGGTATATACTATTGAAGTGTTCTTTCATATCTGATGATGCCTTTACTTTGGTGACTTTTCTTTAGCCGTTAGTCACCCGGCTTTAATAAGGAGGTAAAATGACTATGCATCACAACGAGTTTGTGTGTACGATCAACGATTCAAATCGAAAAAGATTTGGGGAGTACAAACACAAACGAGACGGAGATCTTAGCTCCGTTCAAGTTCACATCCCATTCGATTCTGAATATCAATTAATGTTCAAGGAACTGTCAGGATTTCGACGTAGGGTTGAAATTAATATTGATGGAGCAGACTTAGGGGATAGTATTATTGTTGGCCCCCATGAAACAACTTGGCTCGAAAGGTATCTTGAGAGTAACAAGAAGTTTAAGTTTGTTCCGGTGACTAATGAAACTGTAGCAGACCCGACAAGTTCTGAAAATGGGACAATTCTTATAAAAGTTTGGAAGGAAATAACTCCCCCAAAGAACCCAGGTATTTTAAGAAGTGCATCTTTTGATAGGATGCCATTTCCCCATACCGAAACATTTTGTGATACACAGGGATTAGCCGGGCACACTTTTGGATCAACAGCAGAAGACCACACGTTCGCTAATTGCTCTTCAGATCAGCCTGGAGCAACCGTTGAGGGGTCTTACTCAACCCAGTCTTTTTATGAAGTTGGATGGAATGGGGATTTTGGAGAGCCCTTAGTATTTAAGTTCAAGGTTCTTGGCAAGGAACAAAAATCTGAAAGGGTTTCTGCTGGTCAGTTTTGCCCAGAATGTGGTATTAAGGTAGCAAAAAAGCATAAGTTTTGTTACGCTTGTGGACAGAGACTTATCATTTCATAAGGAGAAGATTATGCCGAAGAAAGTTGTAAATCCTGAGATGACTACTTACATTAGTATCATTGTTGATGAATCTGGATCTATGCATTCTAATTGGGACATAACAATTAGTGCATACAACGAGTTTCTTGAGGATCAAAAAAGAGTAGAGGGAGATGCTAGGATAACCCTCACGAAGTTTAATAGTACAAGTACTGTGGTTTATGAAAATATACCCTTACTTGAAGCTCCAGTACTAGACCGAGAAACCTATGCACCTGCTGGATGTACAGCTCTTTGTGACGCGGTTGGTCAGACTATTAGAACTCTCGAAAGTCAGTGTCAAGATAAGAAAAACACTAGAGCTTTGATAATGATCTTGACAGATGGTCATGAGAATTCATCAAGAGAGTTCGACACTCAGAAGATTAAGAACCTCATAAAAGAAAAGGAAGAAGAGGGAAACTACACTTTTGTATTTTTAAGTGCCACTATTGATGCTTTTGATAGTGGAGAGGCCTTAGGAATAGGTGCCGGAAATATTGCTAGATATGCTATTGGTAATGTTGAAGGAACAATGAGAGCCCTATCATCTGCAACTACTGGTTATAGAGAGTCTGGTGGGTTAGGGACTCAATCATTGTGCAGCGCTAACGCAGAAACTTTTGGTAGTGCTGGGGCTGAGGTCTTTGGATCAACTTTATAGGACCACATAACAGAAGAGTTGAAAAGGGGTAAGACTACATAAATAGAGTGCAGAAGAGTACTGAACAGGCCTGAAAGAGACTTCAGGCCTGTTTTTATGTTTAGAGCAGAATATACTTGTCTTTTGAAATGTTTTATTTGACTGCATTCAGCCTGGTCAGTTACTGGGCGGATCTTTGACAAGAGAGGGGATCATGGTACAAAAGATTATCACTACTATTGTGCTTTTGATAATTTCAATAACGTTCATTGAAGCACAGCAACAGCAACCACCAAAGAAACTTGAAGCACCTAAGATAATCAGAAATAGCGATGATTGTGAGGCCGATAGACCGACTCCACCTCTCAGGGTCAGACTTCCAGTTCCAGAAGGAACTACTTCAAAATCGCCATTGCCACCACCGAAGCCCCCTGCAGTACCTGTAGAGGTAACTCAGGTACCTGTGCCACCACCCGTACCGCCGGTGGAAGTCAAATTGCCAGAGGAAGCACCGGAGCCTTTCTTTGGTAAGGAGCTTGGAGGGGACTTTGTATTTGTTCTGGATCGATCAGGCTCTATGAATACCCTGGCAGTTCTTCATGATAGAGGGTCAACCGTTACTCGCATGGATAAGCTCAAGGAAGAGGCCATCAAGTGCATCATGACTTTATCCAAGGATGACAAGGTCGCCATAAATTCATTCGGTGCCTG
>JAEORY010000655.1 GCA_016840645.1 Candidatus Borrarchaeota archaeon
GAAATCATTATTTGAATGAATAAAGAAGTAATCTCTCCATGCTTTTTTAAAATTATACTGAAGACACATTTTAGAACGGTTTTCATAACTCAGCTGAGGTTCAAAAATGGAAAGCATTATAGATGAGTTTGCTAATACATTAGGTAATCTGGAGAATGGTGAAAAACTTAATAAACTTTTGATGAAAGCTCTTGACACTATTCCAGTAGCAGAAATCATTGAGAAGGGACTAAGAAAAGGTTTAGAGATAGTTGGTAATAAGTATGAGGGCGGAGAATATTTTCTTTCAGAACTTCTTTTCGGATCAGACCTTGCTAATAGTATCTTTGAACTGCTAAAACCATACTTGAAAAGACTTGAGGCAGATGTAAAAGGTGTAATCGTTATCGGCACAGTAAGAGGAGATATGCATGATATTGGAAAAAACGTTTTCAAAATGCTTGCAGAAACATCTGGTTTCAAGGTAATTGATCTCGGTGTAGATGTTGATCTCGAATTGTTCATTAAGGCAATTCAAGAGAACGATCCAGATATTCTTGGATTAAGTGCGTTGTTGACAACCACTATACCAGAGATGAAGAATGTATTAGACGAATTAACCTCGGCGGGAATAAGGAGTAGCATTAAGGTGATATTGGGAGGCAACGCAGTATCTAAAGAATTTGCTGAAGAGATTGGTGCTGATGCCGCAGTTTTAGATGCTGTTGAAGGTATAAAACTCTGCAATAAGTGGGTGGGAAGATGAGTACAAATAGAGAGCGATTTAAGGCGGTTATCAATCATAAGAAGCCGGATAAAATTCCATGGATTGAGATAGTCTTTGAGGAGACCCTGCTACGCTGGTTTAGAGAAGGTTTACCTGCCGACGAGGTTACCGTGATCGGTTATGAAATTGGCCGAGCCGGCACGCTCTTTACTAACTGGCCTACCTTCAAAGGCTTTGGTAAAATATACGACCGTTTCGGCTGCCTATCTTTCTTTGGTTGTATGCTGCTCGTAGATGTTGGACCTGTTCCAAGATTTAAACAAAGAAAACTTAGAGAAACTGAGAAACATGTTGATATTCTGACCGAGACTGGTGCTATTGCAAGACGTCCCAAGAGGTCTGAATTTGAATTTTATGCAATGCCACAATTTATTGAGTTTCCTGTAAAAGACAAAAAAACATGGGAAGAATACAAAAAACGTTTAGATCCTGAAGATCCTAGGCGTTACCCAAAGGATTGGGATACTGAGGGATATATTCAGTTGTTTGAAACTTACAACAAGGGACCCACACTGCTTAGGTTTAACGGGTTTTATGGTTTTGGCGCGGAATTAATGAGCATTCCTAGATTTGTTACAGCCTTCTACAAAGACCCTGAATTAATACATGAAATGCTTGAGCACTGGGAATATTTTACAATCGAGACGATCCGGGAAGCCGTCGAGACACTGAAAGGAGATAGGATTGACTTAGTGTTTTGGTGGGAGGATTTGGCAGAAAGACACGGTCCTTGCATCTCACCGAAACTTTTTAGAGACTTCTTATTGCCGCATTATAAGCGGGTTACAGGATTCTTAAAAAAGAACGGGATAGATCGGATAATGGTCGATTCAGACGGAAATCTTAATCCGATACTCGATGAATTTGTTGCCGCGGGTATTACTGGCATCTGGCCATTAGAAGTTAATGCAGGCATGGATGCACGTGAAATTAAACAAAAATATGGCGATAGATTATTCCTGATCGGAAATCTGGACAAAAGAGAATTAGCGAAGGGCGGAGAGGCTATGAGAAAAGAAGTTGATTCCAAAGTTCCTATTTTAAAAGAACTGGGGGGTTACATTCCCAGCGCTGACCATGTGATTCATGTGGAATTTTCTCTGAAGCGGTTCCAAGAATACAGTGAATATATTAAGAAAATTTGTGAGTCATAAGTCATGTTTTTTATCCCTTAAAATGTATTTACGGCATTTTGAGGGCGTTCATTTTTGATTATTCGAATTGCTTCTCTTGCAATTCCCATTGAAACATTTTTGATAGCGTTATCAGTTAAAAAGGCAATATGTGGCGATATGACTACGTTTTTCATACGAAGTAAGGGGTTTTCAGACTCAACGGGCTCGTTCGTAAACACATCCATTGCTGCGCCAGCAATCTTTTTATCTTGCAACGCTCTAATTAGCGCTTTTTCATCTATTACTGCTCCTCTTGATGCGTTAATCAAATACGTGGTCTCTTTCATCATTTCAAACTCTTTTGCACCGATATAATGCTTTGTTGCAGGAATTAATGGAACATGAATTGTTACAAAGTCGCTTTTTCTGAGCAGTGTTTCTTTATCCACATATTCGACTCCTAAATCTTTTTCTAGGTTCTCAAATCGTACAACATCTGTGTACAACACCTTCATGCCAAAGCCTTTAGTTATTTCTGCCACAATTCGGCCAATATTTCCAAGTCCAATCACGCCTAGAGTTTTTTCGTAAAGTTCTAGCCCTATGAAATTTAGAGGTCTCCATTTTCCTTTTCTCATGTCGAAATCTGCTTGTGTGATCTTTTTCGTCACGGCTAATAAAAGGGCTATAGTTAATTCAGCAACTGATCGTGCATTTGCTCCTGGCTGATTTATCACAAAGATTTTTCGTTCAGTAGCTGCCGCAACATCTATGTGATTAACACCGACACCATGAACTAAAATGCCTCGTAAATTTGGTGTCATATCCATGACCTTTGCTGTTATGGACACGGCGTCACTAACTATAGCTTTTATGGAATCTTTGTCGATGACCTCCTGCAATGCTTTCATCAGTTCTTC
>JAEORY010000656.1 GCA_016840645.1 Candidatus Borrarchaeota archaeon
GAGAAATACCCGATAGCCCGTCCACTTGGCATTCTGTGATAGGTAACGTTTCATGAGGACAATACAACTATTTTTGTCCCTCGCTATCACGTTACCACAGTCACAACTCATAACTCGTTTCCAAATCGGCATAGAGTGCAGTTTACCACACACCCAGCATGCTTTAGTCGAATTTCGTTCGTCAAATTCTATTGTCCTTTTACCTACTCGTCTCGACTTGTAGGTTAGAAACTGCACGAACCGTCCCAACGCCCCACTGTTCTGTGTGGCGCGGTTCAACCCCACTCTCATGGGTGTTGGCACCGCGTTCGACTGTGCCATGTGTTTGACTTCCAACTCGCCCACGATGATGGTGTTAGCCCTAGTGTTCTCTACCAACTTCTTGCTGAGTTTATGCTGGAAATCCCACGTCTGATTATCCCGCTTCCGCTCAGACTTATGTTTGATCGTATTGAGTCGTTTCCACCTGTTGCTGAATTTCTTACACCTGTCCCGCTGTGATTGTATCTCGGCGATTTTCGAATTCCAGTACTTGTCTGGCCGTTGATTTTTCACCACCAAGAACTTTCCCTGGGAATTTACTGCGGTAACGATGTGGGTAATTCCTAAATCTATCGCCTGATACAGACCGTTATCTATATAGGGTAGTTCTTCCGCTTTGTAGGTAATAGTCACAAAATACGTTTTCTTCTTTTTATTTCGTGCGGAAATGGCGACTTGTTTTACCTGCTTGTCGTCAAAAGAAAATTTATCAGGGATGACAAACTCCAGTGGTATATCATTGTAATTATGGGAAAAGGTAATCTTTCCAGGTTCGAACTTGAATCCCGATTGGTTGTAGACCATAGTGGTGAAGTAATTTTTTCCTTTGAATTTCGGGGGACAGGAATCGATGTGCCCGTTTTTTCGAAGGGCAAAGAACGACTCGTAATTAGCAGCTAATGACCTGAGAGCAAACTGTAAGACCTTAGAATACACCCATTTATACTCTGGGAAGTGTTCTTTGATCATTGGTAGGTCGTTTTGCTGTGTGCGGTAGTTCACACCCTTTGTCCCGTTTCTATAAGCTTCCCTTCTTTCGGCAAGGGCGAAGTTATAGATGAGTCTGCATTTCTCTGAGAGTTTCCAAAGTACTATTTCCTGTTCTGGTGTCGGAAAAATCCTGATTTTCTGTGTGAGTTTCATGGGCTTCACGCAGACTCTTTTGTTTGTACTTCTACCCCGAAAGTATATATAAAGTTAGTGGCTTTCAAGCCCACCCGTGGAAGGGTAGTTCCCGCCTTTTTCCTTAAAATACTTAGATATGGTATCTTTGATAGTATACAATTACTGATGTCTAAGTCCTTTTCTATCATTGGAGTTAATTGAAAATCCTTTCCAAAATCATCTATAGATGCTAAAGTTTTTCATCTAAATCAAACAATCTAAAAGTGGTTGATTCAGAACAAAAATAGGAGGGATAAGCAATTTGGAATTAAAAGAGTTAGTTAAGAGATTAATTGATGCTGCTCAAAAGATGCAAGATGATGATGAAACGGTTTATATTATAAATGAGCATTTACAACCTGGACACGGAGAAGGAAACTACAAGTTTTCATTTGAAGCCCATAAAAAAGAAGGTTCATTAGCATCGATACTGATGGGGAGAGATTTCTTTCGGGACGAAATAAAAGGAATGGCCAGCCCAGAACTACTTAAAAAAACCCCAAGATTCACCTTAGAACCAATATATGACGAAATGATCGCAAACAAGTTCGCAATCATAATAAGAAATTGGTCTGAAACTATTCCTCAAGGTTTTATTGAAACCTTAGGAAGCACATTAGATCTTCCAAGAGATGAATCCTTTATCTCAGCAATGATAAAACTAGATATCGAGATAAAACTAACAGTAGATTCTGTTAAGATTAGAGATAAAATCTAGCTTTAGTTTTTTTTCTAATGCCAATTATTAGTAAGTGACATAAATTACAGTTAGCAGTTTTAGCTATATTTGAGAAGAAAATGGTGTTAATTTGCGGAGAGTTTTCTCATAACGTTAATAATAGACGACTGGACAAATATTTAATACTGGAATACACGCGCACTTGTGAAAAAAATTGAGCTCTATCTTGTACTTAGTGGTCTCAAATCTTTTTTAATTAGGTTTCTGAATCTTACGCTTCGTTGATAATTTACAATTGAACATGTGAGTCAAAGGGACAACCTAACAACCAGAACGTAACAGAAAAAACCAAAGAAAATAAGTGAGGAAAATGATGACACAATCACTAACAAATAGCCTTGTGGGTCGAGATGTACGTGAAGTTAAACGATTTATTTTTAAGATCATAGCAGTTGGGGATGGGACAGCCGGTAAAACAAGTATAATTAGACGATACGTTCATGAAGAATTCGATTCGAAATACATCAAAACTATCGGTGTATCTCATGCATTAAAGAGACTTTGTTTAGACGATACTGAAATAACTATGACGATTTGGGATACAGGTGGACAAGAATTATTCGATTGTATAAGACCTCAATACTACCGAGGTGCTCACGGAGTGCTAGTTATCTATGACGTGACTAGCCAAGAAAGCTTTGACCATCTCGATAAATGGTTAAATGAATTAGATACTAACTGTGGAAAGATCCCAAAAATCATTATTGGTAATAAAATCGACTTAACAGATGAAAGGGTCATTCCTCCTGAAGCAGGAGAGAAATATGCGCTTCAAAATTTTGTAAGTCATTCTGAAACCTCAGCAAAAACTGGTGAAAATGTAGTTGAGGTCATGGGAGAACTCGCTAAATTGA
>JAEORY010000657.1 GCA_016840645.1 Candidatus Borrarchaeota archaeon
ATGCCTCTTTCAAATGATGAACTTGAATTAGAATTAAATTCTACAGAATTAAGTGAAAGTGAAGTGTCTGGTGAACAAAAAATTTCCATAGCTTCTATGTTTGATGCATTTGAATCTATTACACTTTCACAAGAGGCAAAAACTGCGATCTTAAAGTCAGAAGTTATTCTTATTCCCAAGCCTCCAGTCAGATCCATTTTGGCGATCCTAAAGATCCAACATTTACAAGAAGCTCTAAAAAATGCTGTAGGGCAAATTATTTTTGTTAGTCCAATTACAGAAACAGAACTGGATTCAGATAGCCTTCTAGCATTTCAAGAGACGGGATTAGCACCCTCCGCCATTGGTCTTTCAAAAGTCCTACGTGGCTTGGTTGATGTCCATGTGATTGACAAAATCGAGGAACCTCTCAAGAATCGGATTACGCGCTATGGCATGAAAGTCGTTTCTTATCCCCTTAACCTTGATACCCCTAAGAATCAACTGGAAATTGTCGAAGTGGTCTTAAAGTTGACTTCATTTAGAGATGTCGTCGAATCATTAGAATATAAAGCTAAGAAAGAAGTAGACTCACTGAAACAGGGATTTAAAAAATTTGTTGGAGGACTTAAACGAAAACGATAAGATATCGAAAAGTTAGGTCGTGGATAAATGCGCGCGAAATGAAAAAAGAAAAGACAACGGAAAATGCAGCGCAAACGAAGAAAGAAAAGGAAATAGTATTGCACATCAACTATTTCAGTTTATCCTAATTTTTCAGATATTTAGATCAAATTTCATGAATAGAATAATTCTCTTGTAAAATGAAGAAAATATTTAGATATTAAATTGTGTTGTGAATCTATGCGAGTTGCCATTTTCCGTTCAACGCTTCATAAAGGTTCTGGACAGGTAGTTCACATTCTTGAATTGGCTAAGCGCTTAGTAAAACTAGGACTAGAAATTGATGTTTTTACAAGAGGATGTGAAATTGAAGCGGATATAGAAAAAATAAAATTAAACGAGATAAAATTCCGTGGATCGACGATTAAGTTTCTTCGAAATATATTAACACCGTTTTACACTAAAGGGTTATTAAGAGACTATTCCCTCGTCCACACTATGTACCATCCTGGGATTTATGTTGGCAATTATCTGAATCTCACAGAGACTATGCCCCACGTGTTTACCTATCATGGATTTGCACCCACGTGGATATGGCGCGATCTTGGTCAAAAGTTAAAAATGATTGACCATAAGATCGAGACATTCTTTGCATTGAGAAAAGGAAATGACCATATTATTACTGTCTCGAACTATTTGAAAAAAGAACTCTGTTCTGTATACAAAGTGTCCCCAAAAAAGATTACCGTCATTTACAATGGTATTGATCTCACCCGGTTCACACCAGAAAATGCCCAGTATGCACATCAAATTTTAGAGAGATATAACGTAGAACCACCTGTTGTACTATTTTTAGGACGCTTAGCTCCCTACAAAGGTGTGCAATTTCTACTTAAGGTCGTTCCCCTGATCCTAAAAGAGATCCCTAATGCAAAGTTCCTTATTGCAGGAGGCGAGCGTTTTGACATTCTTAATCTAAAGCAACTTGTTAAGAAAGAGCATAGATCTTCTGTAATTTTCACAGGTTTTGTTCCAGATGAAGACGTTCCACTTATGTACGCGGCATGTGATGTATTTTGCTTCCCAAGTTTATGGGAGGGGTTCGGTATACCTCCAGCGGAAGCAATGGCAACAGAAAGACCTGTTGTTGCTTTTAACAACTGTGCAGTTCCAGAAGTAGTAAAACAAAATAAATGTGGATTCGTAGTTCCACCTAAAAATCATAATGAGTTAGCTAAGGCCGTCATCACTCTTTTACAAGATGAAAAGTTAAGAAAAAAATTTGGCCATGCTGGAAGAAAACGAGTTGAACGCCTATTCACATGGGAATTAGCTGCAAAAAGAACATTAAATGTCTATCAAAAAGTCTTAAACGAAAGGTGACCTCTAATGAGAGGACTGGTTGCATTTGATATGGATGGAACCCTTTTAGCAAAGCGCACAATTGACATACTAGCCAATGAATTGGGTTTTAAGCAAAAACTTTTGCAAATTGATCAAGCGTCAAAAGGCAAATATGCCTATCAAATCAGTATAGAAGTCGCTCGTTTGCTAGAAGATGTTTCCGCTTCTAGAGTTATTGATATTTTTGATCAAATAGAAATTCGCCGAGGAGCCCAGCGTCTAATTAATTTTCTCAAAAAAGAAAAGTTTTTAACAGCAACAATTAGCGATTCTTATACCTTTCTCATTCAACGTCTAGCCAAAAAACTACAGATCGATGAGATCTGGGGAAACATAGTCGAAATAAATGAAGGTCGTCTGACTGGCAAATTAATTACGCAACCATGCTGGAGAAATAATGATCCTAGATGCAAAAGACATTCAGTGTGTAAATTACATGCCTTAGAATCAATAAGTAACAAATACAACATTCCTATGGATAAAACAATTGCCTTTGGTGATAGTAGTAACGATATTTGTATGTTGAAACATGTGAAAGTAGCGATAGGGGTCATTCCAAGAAACGTTACTCTTACAGAATATGTAGATCTAATAGTCGAAAAAGATTTCGAGGAAAGTTGGAACAGCATAATCAGACTAATTTCAAAAATTTAACTTAATCGGCGGGAAGTCCCCTTCCGACAGGTGGGGGATGAAAGCCGTTGACTTTATATAGGCTTTATGGCTATAATTAGTAAGTAACAGAGTTCTACGTGAAGCCCATGAAACTCACACAGAAAATCAGGATCTTTC
>JAEORY010000051.1 GCA_016840645.1 Candidatus Borrarchaeota archaeon
TCCCTCACGTTATATAGGTGGTATGAGGAGGATATCAATAACAATTGGAGGGATAACACGCACACTTGAAGATAAGGTGCATACTCCGATTGTCTCACCATCGTTAGCCGTACCTACGGGGCGTAGGGATGTTAAGCCTGTGGAGATAAGACCTCCGTAACCCGCAAGGGGATCGAGTCCGTCGTAGAAGCAGGAAGCCTCAATGCTGTAGCACGAGGTAGTTCACTATCTATCCACAAAACCCTATTTAAAGCTGGAGGACATTACTGTGAAAGTGAAAAAGTAAAAACGCACTTCATGTATCCCCCCAACAAAGTTGGGGGTCTTCTTGCGAAGAAATGATAAAAAATAAGTGTTAAAGAAAGAAATTGAAGCGCTGGTAAACTTAAGGAGTCATTCTCTTAACTACGAGAAGTTTTGAAGGCTTATTATATTTAACTCCATGAGCTACACCAGAAGGAATATGAAGCGCAGTTCCATTTTTTAAGGTAATAGTCTTATTTTCATATGTTAAAGTGCCAGATCCTTCAATAATAAAAATGATCTCTTCTTCATCGTGGGTATGCTCTTCATGACCCGCCCCACCTCCTGCCTCAAGATAAGTAGTGGATAATTTGCTATCTCCTTTGCCAGCTACAAGAAATCGACCTAAGAAACCTGGATAAGCAATTTTTTTGGGTTCCAAATCGTCCAGATACACATATTGGATCTCTTCCATAATTTTCACCTCACATCGATAAGCTCAACTACGAATCATTTCTTCCTTTCTTTAAATTTTCGAATTCGTTTATCATAAGGACGTCTTTTCATCTTTGTACCACAAATTTCGCAAAATGTTTGTTTCCCTTTGGTATTATACATTTCAATCGATTGAAAGCAAGAAGGACAATATAACTCCCATTTGATTTCGTAACGAATCCCAGCAGTTGAATAAGCCTTGCTTTCAATTTTTAATCGCGACGCTACGTTTTGAACTGAATAATCATCAGTAAGAATTACAACTTCGTGGCCCTCATCTTTAAGTTCAAGCGCAAGTGAAAGAATCTTTATATCGGTATCCGACAATACAACAATATCACCGCTTTTTTCAGCCACTTGTTGGATCTTATCAATTGCAATTGCAGAAGGCCGGCCGATCTTTATTGTTTTGTTTTCTATAGCCATCTCAATTCGAAGTTTGCTTTGAGAGTCCTTAATTTCATCAATAACTTCCGCTACGGTCCATAGGGCCCTATCTATGATATTTGGATCAAGACCACTAATTAACGCTGTTGCATCTAAAATGAATATCTCTGACATAATTGATACTCCTAATAAGAGAACGCTAACCTAATCAGCGGCGATGTATCGTAGTTCCTATTTTCTCATCTTTTGCTACTCTAAGGATATTCATTGGATCGCTTCCGTTAATGATCTTTGTTAGAATACTTGATCGAGAAACTATTTGTAGAGCAACTAGATCGAACAATGCATACTCTCCCGCCCGTGAGCCCTTTTTAATGATAAGCTCTTGAAACTCGTCATAATCTAGTTCATCAATTTTTTGTGCCGATGGGTCTTTTTTTGGGTCGTCAGTATACACTCCATCAACAGAAGTTGCATTGATAAGCATATCAGATCGTGTATATTCCGCAACAACTGCAGCAACAGCATTTGTGCTTTGACCAGGCTGTAATCCTCCCATGACAATTATTTTATCAGTTGTGAGAGCCTTTGCTAATTCAGGGATTTCTCTTGGAGGACAAGGATAAGCAGTTTTTCCTAAAGCAGCGATCAACAAAATCGCATTAATTCGTGAGACACGTATTCCCATCATATCAGATTGTGCTTCGGGCATATTAAACATTTTTAGTACCTTAATGTAGTCTCTTGCAACCTTCCCACCGCCAACAACTACACATAAATTCATGCCGTCATTCTTAAGTGTTGACAATACTTGTGCATATTGAGATATTCTGTCTACATTGACGTCGCCGTTCTCATTAAAAATAAGTGATCCGCCAATTTTCACTACAACACTTTTTACCATTTTTTACTACTCCCTGTTTCATTACAAAATAAGGCAAGTCATTTTTAAAATATACAAAGGATTCTTAAATATCCAGATGATTTTTCTCTTACGAAAAGATATCAAATTGCTAATGCCTAATCCGTTTATCTTTAATTGATTGGCAATCTTACATAAGATAGCAATTCTAGAGAACAAATTAAGCTAATTTCAAAACTAAATGGATGCACAACTAATGTTAAAGTCAAAGTCGCTTGAACGCTTCAAAACACGAAAAATCTTACAACAGTTGGCGGACAAAAAGGGTTATGGAACAGAACTAATTTCACTTTATATTCCGCAGGGAAAGCAGATAAGTGATGTCTCAAATTATCTGAAGCAGGAATATGGAACTGCGACGAACATCAAATCCAAGACAACTCAGAAAAATGTTCAAAGTGCGATTACAACAATCCAGCAGAAATTGAAAATAATCCCACAAAGTTTGATCGACGAGTACTCGATTGTGATCTTTGCTGGCGCTATTCCTCAAAATGGTGGTCCCGGAACCGAGCGCATGGAAATCTATCCCATTGTCCCCCCGGAGCCGATTAACATTTATCTCTATAGGTGTGCTAGCGAATTCGTCCTCGATCCATTAAAAGAGGTTTTAGAAACAAAGGATACATATGGACTCCTCGTTATAGATAGAAGTGAAGCAAATATAGCAACACTGAGAGGATCAAACTTGGAAATTCATCAACGATTAACATCAGGTGTCCATGGCAAACATCGAGCAGGAGGGCAGTCTCAAAGGAGATATGAGCGAGTTATAGAGCAACAGGTTCACGAATTTTTTGTCAGGATAGGTGAATATGCCTCAGAAATATATCTAGGTATTCCTGATTTCAAAGGGTTATTTGTTGGGGGACCTGGGCCCACAAAGGACGATTTTATACAAAAAGACTACGTTGACTATCGCATCAAGGAAAAAGTATTAGGCGTCGCTGACACGTCATATAGCGGGGAACAGGGCTTAAAAGAGTTAATAACGAGAGTAGAATCTAAGATAAGTGATGTACGTTATGTTGAAGAAAAAAAACTTGTTCAAAAATTCTTAAGGCATTTAGCAAAGGATACCGGGAAGGCAACCTATGGAGAAAAAGAAGTCCGAGATTATTTAGAACAGGGCGCTGTAGCGATTCTTCTCTTGTCTGATGCATTAGATATCATTAGAGTAAAGATATCGTGCGGTTCATGTGACTATACACTCGAAAAAACAATTCGTGAAGGTGAACTTAGCCTTTTCGAGGAATCTCTAAATATAGAAGAATGTCCCGATTGTACGAGCTCGCTTCTGTCAATTGTGGAAACAAAACCCCTAATTGAAGACCTTGCAGAATTAGCCGAAACAGCAGGGACACGTGTAGAAGTTATCTCTGCGGAGACAGAGGAAGGATCAGAATTATGGAATGCATTTAAGGGCATAGCTGGAATTCTAAGGTATAAACCTAGCTAAGCTAAGCAATGCAGAACAGTTTGTTTTCTGGATGCTTTGAATATGGTCAAAAAAGTAAGTATTAAAAAACCTTATAAAGAATCATAAGGTTAGTTGAAGAAAACGCACAAACTGAAATCTTCGGAGGGCTTTATATCGTACAATTTACCAGAAATTTCAAGGTTTTTTACAATAAGAAATAAACATCTCCAAAGAAATTTGACCTCCGAAATCCTAAGATACGCAGATTTGGCTAATAAATTAAAATTTTCTTATTTCTTACTTTCATTCTTTTATTTTAGATTTAGAAATGATAGAAGGTGCGTTCCTTGGTAAAATTAAAACCAAAAATCAAAGCAAAGCGATGGAGTCCAGAAATTGAAGAAGAAATAGCGGAACTTTGGGAAAAGGAATCAACATTCGCATATGATCGCGATTCAAATAAGACATTTTTTAGTGTGGACACGCCACCACCATATGCCAGTGGCACCCCGCACATGGGTTTCGGCCTACATTACGCTCAGATTGATATGGTGGCTAGATATTCTCGAATGCGAAATCAAGAAGTCATATTTCCTATGGGCGTGGACCGAAATGGCCTTCCAATCGAGGTTCAGACAGAAAAGGAATATGGTATTGTCATGCGTGAGACTCCTCGTGACAAATTCATCGACTTGTGTCGACAACTTCTTGACAAGTATGAGGATCAAATAATAAATCTGGCAAGACGACTTGGCCTAAGCTGTTTCTCGTTTGCTAAAGATCAAGTGTATCGCACAGATGATCCAAAGTATCGGCAGCTTACCCAGGCTACTTTTGTAAAGTTATGGAAAGACGGCTTGGTCTATGAGGCGAAACGACCAAACAATTGGTGTAAGACTTGCGGTACAACAATTGCGGATGCAGAAATCGAATATAAGGAGATCGAATCTACTTTAAGCTATATTAAATTCAGAGTTGCGGAAACAGATCAGGATCTTATTATAGCTACAACCAGACCAGAACTTTTAGCGGCATGTAAAGCTGTTTTGGTGCATCCACTTGATCAGAGGTATGAAAATATTCACAATATGACTGCAATAGTCCCAATTTACAATACAAAAGTTCCGATAATTCCTCATTCTGAAGCAAAAATGGAATTTGGAACAGGAGCCGTTATGATTTGTTCATATGGAGACTACACTGATGTGCGGCTCTTCCGGGAACTTCGCTTAGAACCTGTCGAGGCTATATCTCCAGAAGGAAAAATGACTTCCGCAGCTGTAGAACTTGAAGGATTAACAGCTAAGGAAGCTCGAGAAAAAATTGTAGAAATGCTCAAAGCAAAAGATCTTCTAGAAAAAAGTGAACCCACACTACATCGGACACCTATCTGTTGGCGTTCGAAAGATATCGTTGAGTTTATCTCAATGCCTGAGTACTATTTAAAACAAGAGGAATTTGTACCTGAATTGCTTGAACTAGCGGAACAAATGACTTGGCATCCTTTAACGGCTAAGCAATATTGGCTGAATTGGCTGAATTCTGTTTCAATAGATTGGCCAGTTAGCCGACGGCGATATTATGGTACAGAACTACCGATTTACTATTGCAATTCGTGTGGAGAGCCTATCATCGCAGAAACTGATGAATATATTCAACCATGGAGAGATCATCCACCTTTTGATACTTGTCCCCATTGTGACTCCTCGGAAGGTTTTCGTGGAGAGGATCGTACTTTTGATACATGGATGGATTCGGCTATAAGTCCTTTATATATCACTGGATACCTGTGGGATCCTGAATTATTTCAGAAGGCATTTCCGTGCGGCGTTAGACCACAAGGAAAAGATATCATCAGAACTTGGTTCCATTATACAATGCTGAGAGTCTACCAACTGACAAAAAAACCTGCATTTCATCATGCTTGGATAAGCGGCATGGTCGTTGACGAGCACGGAGAAGCGATGCACAAATCCAAAGGAAACATTGTTAATCCTATACCCTTAATTGAAAAGTACGGATCGGACGCAATACGAATGTGGGGTTCTGTTGAAGCGTCACTGGGATCTGATATACGCTATTCGACAGAAAGATTAGAAGGAGCTTTCAAATTCATAACTAAATTGTGGAATATTGCTCGTTTCGTTTCATCGTTTCCAACAGTTGAAGATAATGATAACTTCATTCTCACACCTACAGACATGCTTATTCTTTCAGAGTTAAACAAAGTCATACAAGAAGCAAAAGGTGCCGATGAATTTGATTTCCATGGTACCGCAGTCAAAGTAAGGTCATTTATATGGAATATATTCGCTGATCATTTTATTGAGCTTGTAAAATCACGTTGTTATAACCGTGATCAAAAATTTAGCGATGAAGAAATGAGAGGTGCATGGTTTACGCTTCATATGGCACTTAAAACTGTTTTAAAACTTCTTGCGCCTATTATTCCCTTTGTTACAGAAAAAATTTGGCGGGAACTTTATTCACCTGAAACAAGCATTCATACACAATCTTACCCGACTGTGAACCCCGAATGGGAGAATGAACTACGCCAACTTTCTGAGCCACTATTTGATCTCAATGGGGCAATTTGGAAGTTTAAAAATGAGAAAAACGAATCACTACGTGCACTTATTTCGGAACTCTGGATACCCAGAGACTTTGAACCTCTCAAAGATGATCTACAAAGTATGCATAATGTTCAGACCCTTAACTTTGGAAAACCCTCGTTATTGGAACAATTTGAACAACGAGAAATTGATACTACAACTATATCTTCGCGAATAATTTATTTGAATTTTTAACTTTATCAGCAGCAAGTCCGCTTTCTAAAGGTGGGGTAGTATACAGATGAGAAACAAGCTGCTAGGACTCATCTCATCTTCAAAAAACTAAGTTTTTTTCTTCTTGGCGGCTTTCGCCTCTTCAACTTTCTTAGATTTAATTACTACTAAGACGCCAATGATTCCGCCAATAAGGAATGGAATTGCTAACATGAGACCTATTAGTTCGTAAGGTAGCAAGTAAGTGGGAGGTGGGAACTGAGGGTTTGTAGGTAAAGTACGTGTATAGTAAGCTATAGCTGAAGTTATCCATGTGAAGGCCCATGCTAAGAATGTTGCAACTCCAAGCGTTCCTTTTACCTTCGCGTATAAGATCTTCTTATTGAAATATGATAAATATATTTTAGAGACTATAATAACAAGAATCACAAACGATCCAAAGGTATGAATTACATAATTAGGATCACCTAACTCCATCGGTGGCATATTTTCAGTGAGTGTTCCTGCAAATCCAGTAAGTCCAGCAAAAAGTCCAAGAAAATAGAAGACTGTGGCAAAACTACCGAATGCTCGGTGAGAACGGAATAGAATGTCATCAGTTCTAAGGAGGGACATTCTTTTTTTATAATATGCACTGTAATACCCTGTTGCGACTTGTGAGGTTGCACAGAGCGCACCTAGCATAGTTACGATGGTGTTATATTCAGCGATATAAATTGCCATAGATTTCCATCCGAAGAATTTGAAATATTAGTCAAACTGATATCTGCTAAATTATAAATATTTTATAGTATCGTCAAGAAGATAAATAATTCAGGAGACGAAAGAGGAGCGATAATTTTGAGTTGGATAAATATCGAAAAAGTGAATTGGGAGCAGCATCCATTTCTGGACGTCAAAATCAAAAAATTGGTTTCAAAGGAAAAAGATGGGGCTGATGTGACGATCTTTCTAGCTAAACTGTCAAAAGGTCAAGAAATTCAAGAACATGTACACGAAACATCAGATGATGTACTCTTTCCATTAGAAGGAAAAGGAAAAATCTACATTGAAGGATCCGGAGAGTATGACCTTTTTCCTGGCGTGTTAGTCAGAGTCCCAAGAAATACGAAACATCGGGTATCTGCTGAAGAAGATTTGCTGTATTTCGATGTTTTTGCACCTCCAATGTTCTAAGGAGCAAAGAACTATTTGACATGCTTAGATTCGGATTGTCGCAATTATCCATCTTAGGAAAACTATACCGAATAACCCTACTAGAATATATCCAATTAAGCTATATTGTGGAAAACCGAAAAAACTTGGTTGTTCCAAGAAGAGAATCAATGTACTACTAATTATCATGGAACTAATAAGAAGTGAGAAGCCGATTCTATTTGCGGCTTTTTGTCGCATTAAAAGATGTTCTTCACTGTCTTTATCCTTTATTTGAACTGTCAGATTACCTTCCTCTAGACGTGTAAGGAGATAATTAAGCCGAGACGGAAGATCTCTTGTGAGTCTTACAAATCCTTGAATATTTGAAATAAGTTGTTTTGCTAATTCTTGAGGAGAAGCCATCTTTTCGATAAAACTACTCATATAATTCTCTGCGTGGTCCATGAAGTTGAAATCTGGATCCAATATCCTCGCCGATTTCTCAAGAAACATAATAGCTCTTCCAAGGTTCATGAACTCGGTGGGCGCACGCATTTTATGCCGATAAGAAAGCTGGAATAGTTCATCCATTAAGTTACCCCAGTTAATGTCTTTCAGGGGCTTGTCAGCATAAGTATCTATCAACTCACTAAGATCCCGCTCGTATAGTGGAATTTTTGTGTCTTCTGTTACAATTCCCATTATTTTGAATTCTCTGACTATTGAACTGACGTCTTTTTGCATCATACCAAGGAATAATGCACTAAAATGCTCGATAGTTCTGGATGTGATTTTTGTACACATCCCAAGATCTACTATGCCAATTGTGTTATCTTCCTTAACGATCAAATTCCCACTATGCGGGTCCACTTGAACGAATCTGAAATCGAAAATCTGTTTCATATAAGCATCGACAAGGTTCTTAACGATTAACTTTCCTCGTTGAACATCGAGTTTTTTTTCTTCAATTAGTTTTGAAAGAGGAGTGCCGTGAATAAACTCTTCGACAAGGACACGTTTGCTTGTGTATTTGGAATATATTTTTGAAATCTGAACATTGGGATTATCACCAAAGTACTTATGTAACTTCTCTGTATTAGCAGCTTCGTTAAGGAAGTCCAGTTCGCGCATCATGGTGTACTCAAACTCACTAATAATACCCACAGGATCGTAGAGTTCACTAATACGCAAATGTTTTTCTGCAGATTTTGCAAATTCATACATAAGACGAATATCTGCGGCAACGATTTTTTGGATGTCAGGTCTTTGAACCTTAATGGCTACGGTTGTTCCATCTTTGAGCTCTGCTTTATGAACTTGAGCTAGAGAACCTGCAGCAATTGGTTTACGATCTATAATCTTGAATACATCTTTAAGAGGTCTGCCTAACTCACTTTCAATGATTTCTTTTGCCTGTTCATAAGGAAATGGAGGAACTTCGTCCTGCAGCTTATCAAATTCTTTGATCCACTCGTCGGGTACCAAATCGGGTCTTGTTGACATAAGTTGCCCCAATTTGACAAACGTAGGACCTAATTCTTCAATAACTTTTCTTACTCGAATTGCACGTTTCTCTTGCTTTAATAATTCACCTTCACGAATTTCTTCTTTTGTTGGTTTGCTTATAGACGGAAAATGTGATGAAATACCATCAACAAAAGCACCGAAACCATGTTTGATTAATATCTTTGAAATTTTGTTGAGGCGCCCAAGATCTCTTATTATCGACAATTATATTCACCCTTTTGTCAGTTTCAAATTAAATAGAGCCAGAAAGTTAAAGATCAACGTTTTATACACCTATAATACATAGAACGGTTAATAAATTGAACTTGACATGAAGAAATGAGGCTAATGACAAGTTAATATCATTATTGTGAGGTATATATTGTGAGTTCTGTTAAGTCTTCAAGATATTTCTCAGGCAATTTGTTTAAAGAACCTTTCGAATTGAATAACTGATATAAACTGATCCTTAAAAGATGGTGAAATCTTATTGTTAGAATGTTACATATTACTCGTAAGAATTTTCGTTAGTTAAGTTAATTGAAAAATTTCAAAGACCAGTTTAAAGAACTTCTTTTTAAAGAGTTTTTTGTCGGCTTGGAGTCTATCTCAAAAGAAAATTGATATTTGGGTGCTTATCAACGATTTCCTAAGAGTTTCCAAATTCGTTCATTCAACTACATTTAAATAGAGAAGTGGTAAATATTTGATTACCAACTTCTCATAATAGTATACTTAGAGTACATGAGTTGTTGCAAAAAGCGGTTTACCTCAAACGAGGTTAGAGTATAAGTCATAGGAGACTGTTAAAGCAATCATTATTATAATCTCATTATAATACTGGGGCAATTGCTAATCGCTCCCATGAATACACATCTGACCGGCGAGGTAAGAAGAACTCCCAGTTCATATTGTTTTTTAAAGTTATTTATCACTCCGCCGCAAGAAGACCCCTCAACGTGTTGGGGGGATGAAGTGCGTTACTTTTTTCACTTTCACGATATTCCCTAACCTTTAAGTACTGTTTCGCATAGATCGTACGTAGAATTGAGCTGAGGTAACACTCGCCGGTTCTCACATTCACATCACGTTCAGGGCAGGAACTGTCCGTAGAGCCTGTTTGACATGTCCCGTTGGGGAATGGATGATTCAGGAAGCCATACAACTTGTTGCATGGTAGTTCACAGTCTCTTGTAGTGACTCTGAATCGGTAACAAAATCCAGAACTAATCTAAAAAAGTGGGCCGATAGCTCAGTTTGGAAGAGCGCCGCGCTCGCACCGCGGAGGCCGCGGGTTCAAAGGACATGGATCTTTTCCAAGCCTGGAATTCCCGCTCGGTCCACCATCCACTTTACAAAAATTACTTGATTTCTTCTAACAGCATTTTGTTTTTTAATGCAGAAATGTTACAATTGATTCTTAAGGGAAGCATTAATATGCAACGGGAATATCCAGATCGCCCTTTTGCTGCAGTAAGTATTGTAATTACTAAAAATGAAAAAGTTCTTCTAATGAAACGTGCTCATGATCCGAAAGCAGGGTTTTATTCTGTTCCTGGCGGTTTAGTAGAGTTAGGTGAAAGATTTGAAGATAGTGCGATCAGAGAAGTCGAAGAAGAGACTGGGCTTAAAGTCAGACTTGACAGATTGATTGATGTAATTGATAATATCACTCACGATGAACTGGGTGTAAGGTTTCATTATGTTTTAATTGGATTTTTAGCTAGGCCTATTGGGCATGAAACTAAATTTATTCTGTCTACAGAATCTCTGGATACTCGGTGGGTACACTTTGATGAACTATTTAGCTATCCTTTGACTAACACAGCTACGCATTTCCTGCAAATTTTAGATATTCTACCACAAGAAAGCGAAAAATGAAAATTTCTGTTCTTAGCAAAGCGCAACATACGGTGAAATCCACGTAATTCAAACTTAAAATTCAGTTAGTAGCAACTGTCTTGAAAGAGGCAAAGAAAAGCGTGTAATTGAACGAGTAGCAGGAAAAGACACATTAAAGAAAGTATGTGGACCTAATTCTGTATGAAACTTTGTTGCATTATGAGCATGAGCATGTATGACTACTATAGGAAGATTTTCGTGTCCTAAGAGTATATTTTCGAGTCTCTTTGACCCTAACAGTGGATATACAAACTCTTTTTCACCAAGGAGCAATGAGTAGCCAACAGCATAATGCGAAACCAACAAAGAATAATCTAATTCTTTAGATAATTTCTTAGATTCAAAGTCATTAAGCAATGCATCGATAGTATGAAGGCGCTGTTCGTAAATTTCGAGGATATTTGGAATATTTGCCGCTTGCCAGCTAGTTGGTTTGTCAAGCACACCTCGTGTACCAATAACGCCGGTCTTTTTTCCTTTAATATGAAAAATTGATGAGGAATCGTTTAAGAACGAGACATATTCCCCAAATCGTGAAAAGAACTTTTCTTCTAATTCGATATAATCTTCATTTCCAAAACATGCTATAATTGGGCAGTTAATGTATTCATTCAATACCTCAACGACTAAATTGAAACCTTTGATAAACCCCTTATGTATAGTGTCCCCCACAAGGATAAATAAATCAAAAGACTTTTCTTTGAACTTTTTCATTGCAGAAGAGAACTCTGATAAGTATTTTGGCGAGTGTATGTCGCCAACGCAACCTACGTAGATCATACGCAGTTCCCCTTGACCAATATTTTTTTGCATTCTTCAACTATTTCTCTATAGCTGTCTTTAGTCCTATGTAAATTTTGGGTATTTTTGTCGGGATGATTGCTGAAAATCATTAAAGAAAATGAAAATAAAGAGATACTGAGCGCGCCTACACTTAACGAAAACCTTAATAGCAATGAAACTACAATAGATTTCTATGTTTTCAGTGTGCTAAAGGCATATATTTGTGTATCATGCCATAGTTTACACTTATCGCGCGCAAGCTCAACATAATTCGTTTTATAAAGCAAAATATTAAGTGAACGAGGGGATTGTAAGATGGTCACAGCTGTAAATAAAGTAACACAGATGAAATTAGATAACTGGACTAAGGTTGTTAAGAAAGAAGAAAAAGGTAAAATACTGGTTCGTACAAGCAGCGGTCTGCTAGAGCCATTTAATCCCGATAAAATTGTAAAATCACTCTTAAAGGAAACGGCTTATATTTCAGAGCAATATTCCGATGTCCCACAACTTTCTGTGGCCGAGGCACGTGATTTAGCTAAAAATGTCAAGCGACATATCCAAAATCTTCCATTTGTCTCGGCTCCTCTCATTAGAGAATTAGTCTGCACTTTAATGCTGCTTAAAGCAAAGAAGGATCCCCGATATGCAGTTTATCGTAATTTCTACACACGAGTCGGAACTCCAATACATGATTATCTGCAAATAATCCAAGGGGGAGGCTATGAAGCTAAAGAAAATGCAAATCTTCAGCCAAATCCAGAAACTGTTCACAAAAAAATTGCTGACAAAACTGCCAAAGATGCAAACATGTTAGCCGTGCTCCCACACGAAATTGGGGATGCTCATCTCACTAAACGGATTCATGTTCACGATTTAGAATATCTAGCGACTCGTCCCTTCTGCCAAAACTGGGATTTACGATATTTTCTTTATGGAGGTTTACTTCCCGATGGTACTGGACTGCATACAGCTGTAGCTGGCCCACCTAAGCACCCTGAAGTTGCACTTTTGCACTCTGTAAAGGTAATGGCTGCAGGACAGACAAATTTTGCTGGTGGGCAAGGTCTATATAATTATCCAGTCTATATGGCACCTTATTTGAGGGGATTAAGTTATGATCACATAAAACAATTGGCGCAAATGCTCTTCTACGAGATCGGGCAAGCATACGTTGCTCGCGGAGGTCAATTAATGTTTGCAAGTTTACAAATGCCACCCGGGGTGCCTGAAGTATATAGAGACTTGCCTGCAGTTATGCACGGTAAAGTATTGGAAGACACTTATGGAAACTATGAAGAGGAAGTACAGCAATTCGTTCGCGCTATTTTTGAAGTAGCGTTAGGGGGAGACCATTGGCAAAAACCCTTTGTATTTCCAAAACTAGAAGTTCTCTACGATAAAGAATTTCTTGGGACGGAGTACGAGGATTACTACCGTTTAGTGCACGAAGTCGTTGCTAAATATGGCACACCATACTTCGAGAACAGAATCCCAAGTTACAGAAGCGGAATTGGGGATGGCGAAGTTAGGCTAGGATGCTACCAGTGTTGCGCTTACGACCAGAGCACCACGGAAAAGGATGACCCACAGTTTTGGGACAAGCTGTATTTCAAAGATGGAGCACATTTCAGCTGGGGTGCTTGGCAAGTAGTATCATTAAACGCACCGCAACATGCCTACCTCGCGAAAGGAGATGAAGCACAACTCTTTGAAGAATTGGAAAAGTCAATGAGGATGGCGTTACGCGTTTTCGCGATCAAAGAGCGCTGGATGAAGTCACAAATGAACAGAGGGCTCCTACCCTTTATGACTCAGACTCCCAGAGTGAATGGACATTCCTTACCACCGGCAGTAGATCATACCCAATTAAGGCACGTCTTTGGACTGGTTGGCGTCAACGAATTAGTTCAATATCACACGGGATATCAACTTCACGAGGATAATTCTGCACTCAGATTTGCTTTACGGACGGTGTGTGAACTTGAGAGAATAAAAGAACAACTACAGGAGGAAAGTGGACTGCTCTTAGCCTGCGCACGTACACCAGCAGAAAGTGCAGCACAAAAAATGGCTATCTCAGACCTCGTTCATTTTCGCGAGCAATCTATACAGGTTATCAAAGGCGATCTTTCCTGTGTTAAAAACGGGGTTACTTCAGGAGACCTGCCCATCTATTACTCTAATGGTACTCACGTAGAAATCTCTGCACCGATTACCCTATCCGAAAAAATCGGAATTGAGAGCAAGTTCTTCCCAGCGCTGTCAGGAGGTAATATTTTCCATGTATGGCTTGGAGAGGCATATCCCGACCCTGAAGCTCTTATGAAGGTCACACAGCGAATGTTCACCAATTCTCCAATTGGCTATATGGCGTACACCAAGGATCATACAGTATGTAAAGATTGTTACTCGACATCACCCGGACTCCTTGAAGAATGCCACAACTGTAATGGGAATAATCTTGAATGGTACTCTCGCATCACAGGCTATTATC
>JAEORY010000658.1 GCA_016840645.1 Candidatus Borrarchaeota archaeon
ATTTAAGACGTGAGGACACGCGTGACCTGTCAAAAGTTTTGAAAGGATCGGAAAAAAGACCGAGACATTTCGTATACAGCTACAAACCGACCGGAAGGGAATCATACAGGCTGAGAATAGAATTCAAGAAAACGAACGTGAAGAAAGAAGAAATTATCGAGATACTGGAGGAAATTCTCCAAAATTTAAAAGAATAATTTTTTATGCATGAGTTGACATAATATACCTTATGCGACACAATATTTACCCATAAATCAACCCATTTATTATCAAATAGATACGATTTTCACAGGGCTGTGGAAATCACAATTGCCCTATTTTTGTGCATGTGTGGAATTTTTTTGTGCGCTTTCTTGGCAAATATTGATTAAATATTTGTCAAGCAATCCCTAGATTTGAAATAATATATAAAAAATGGATGAGGATTTAGCTGTTCGCCTAGCTGCGTTTAATTGGTTAAATAAAAAAGTTCAACTTTATGGGGATGTTCTTCCCAGAAATATTCTGGAAAAGGGGTTTTTTTTTGAAAATGAGAGAATTCCATTTATATCTCCTCAGGGCATTTTTAAACCGAAGAAACTTGATCTTGTTCTTTCTATAACAACAACTCCAGAAGGACCATATGATGATAGTTTCAGTGAAGACGGATTTCTTGTTTATAAATATAGAGGAACAAATCCTAACCATTGGGATAATGTAGCATTAAGAAATACATTCAAACAAAAACGTCCGTTAATTTATTTTCATGGAATTGTCCCTGGACAATATTTAGCAGTTTGGCCAGTCTATGTAATTGAAGATAAACCAAATAACCTCATGTTTAAAGTAGCAGTCGATGATATACAAACGATGAACTTATCTTCAGATGAGGGATCGCTTGTCTCTGAATCGGATGATGCAAGGAGAGCCTATATTACGCTTTCCGTGAAGCAAAGGCTTCATCAACGCGGTTTTCGTGAAAGAGTTCTAGCAGCATACAGAAATAGTTGTTCTTTATGTAGATTAAAACACAGAGAATTGTTAGATGCTGCTCATATTATTCCAGACAATGAACCAGACAGCCTGCCTGTAATATCCAATGGGATTGCCTTATGTAAACTTCATCATGCTGCTTTCGATAAATTCATCATAGGGGTTACTCCGGATTATATAATCCAGATAAGAAAAGATATCCTTGATGAAGAAGACGGTCCAATGCTTTTACATGGACTCAAGGAACTCCATAACTCACATATCGTTCTCCCCTATTCAAAAGCTCACTGGCCTAACCAGGAATATCTAGAGAGACGATATCAAAAGTTTCAGAAATTTTTTTAAAATCGAAATTGAGAAAAGCTTAAATAAAACACTTTTTCACCGCTCCCCTTCCAATAAACTGAGTTAATATTCGATAATTATTCTTTTCATATCTGATTCGTCCGGCGATGATTGCCGGATGAATTTTGATCTTTTCTGAAAGATTAATGACCTCCCTGGCCAGGTTTTTCGAATAGACATCAATTTCTTTCCAGTATTTCTCAGGAATTAAAGCGTTTTGTGCTATTCTGTCGGCTTCTTTTTCTCTTGTATCTCTGTTAGCGGCACGAGATTGGCTAAGCTCGAGCTCATCAACGATGATATTAGTTTCATTTTTAGAAAGATGTCTGTCTAAGTGTGCCAGTTCGTGAAGAAGACAAAACCAGAAATTATCGATCCTGTCGTACCTCAATGTGAGCGCAATCACAGGCCTTTTTTTCCCCAACATCATGGCAGCGCCATCGAGAAAGGTTTTTTGCAAGTGGGGCACGATGAAAAATTGGATGCCTTGTTTCTCGAGGTATTCCTTGGCCAGCATTGGACCGTCTTTGAAATAGCTGAGCTTGGCAACATCAGATAAATTAACTTTAGCTGAGTCGTATTGTTTATCCAACCGTTGCTTCCTGGAAAGTTCCATTATCCGCAGACACCAAGCCATGAGAGAGTATTTGTTAGTTCGCAACTTCTTTTGAGAGTTTTTACTCCTGTGGAAAAATAATTCGGAAAAATCAGTCATCCCACCGGCTTCTTTGATGTATACCCTCATGATCTCTTCTTCGTTTCCATCGATCTGGTTTCTATGTTGAATCCAGCCGAGATCCACCATTTCTTTTATCGGAAAAGATGCCCAGTCTATGCCGGGAATATCAGCAGGAAAATCCTCTCCTTGTTCTTGCAGCAAAATCTCCGCCGGAACAGCCAATCCTTTGTGCAGTGCACGCATCATTGACAGAGAAAGCGGTCGTTTTTTATTTAGAACCTCAGATACTTTGCTTTTACTGCCCATGTACGGAACGAGATCATTTTGGCTGAGGCCTTGCTGTTCCATCCTGAACTTTATCGCTTCTATGGGATCAGGCATACCGATTGGGTATTGTTTTTCCTCATACAGCTCGACCAGGATTACTAAAAGCTCGAGCTCATTTGTTTCAGCAGCGTTAAGTTCAGAGTTCATGAGCCCATCAATGCGGGAAAGTGCTTTCTGATAATCCTCCTCGGTTTTAATGACTTTTTGAATCATCATATTTCCTCCGCCTCGATCTTGTCGTACTCTTTATGGGTTCCAATAAACCTGATAAAGACAATTTGCTTTTTATGGTCGACTCTAACGACCAATCTGTATTTATTGCCTTTGATATTGAATACAATCCTGTTGTTTTTTAAGATACTGACCAAATTGTATCTTCTTTTAACATCTTGTGGATTGCTCCACTCCTCCTTCTTGACTTCCTGATACCAAGCCTCCAATTGACTTTTTGTCTCTTTATTCTTTTCAT
>JAEORY010000659.1 GCA_016840645.1 Candidatus Borrarchaeota archaeon
AATGGAAACATCATCCCTTGTGGTTCCTTCCCGCAGTGTTTTTGCTGCTTGAGCTAACAATTTTCGTGCTTTTGGGAGCGCGGTACTTGGGCGTTTTTCTTCAGTAGCTTCAAGAAAAGCTGCTACTTCATCCCCTAATACGGTGTTCCCCCGATTTTGTAGCTCTTGCAGCATCTTCTGGAGTTCCTTCGACATAGTTTCCTACTCCTTGTTACTGCGACCTTGTTATAATTATACCTAATTACGAAAACCTCGGAGGTAAACTGAGGTTATATTCTATAACCCTCGCGGGCTTGTCTAGATTGTACTGCTTCGCTGACTTTTAGTCCGCGACCTAAAACTTCTTTACCATTCATTTCTTGGATAGCTTCCTCACCACGTTCCACATCGATAAATCCATAACCCTTGGATCTGTTCGTTTCACGATCTCGAATTACTTTTACGCTTCCTTCTACAATACCATAGGGTTCGAAGCTGTTGATAAGATCCGCTTCGACAAGTCGCCAAGGAAGATTTCCAATATAAAGACGCATAATTTTAAAGCTCCTCTGGATTAGGGGTAAACCCTCTAATTTATCATACAATTAATCTTATCAACGTATTGCGTTCTTTAAAGCGAGTAAAATATCGTGTTTTACTTTTTCTGCTGATATCCGATACCGAACTGCAAGACGTTCACTCAATTCTTTCATCTGAGTGCTTTTACTTAAAATCTGAATCCCATTTTCTACGAAAGTTTGTACGCTTGGATCTTTACTAATCGCGTCTTCTAACGATGACGTAACATGTTCCATATTACCTTCCTCCTTTTTCTCCGGAAGTTTCTCCGTTTCCGCAGGAGGAATTTTTGAACCACAACGATGACAGAAAAAATCATCTCGACCTTTTAAGCTAAGATGAAAGTTGTCTAAATAATCAGCACCGCAATAGCGACACTCACATTTACGGAGATTGTCTTGTTTTAGATCATCACCGAGAGTGGATTCTAATTCCTCACTAGTCAGTTCCTCTAATAATTTTGCCGATTTACCACTTAAGGGCGAGAACCCATCAAGTCCCAGATCTGCATAATACTTTTTCCCCGACTCTTCATCTTCGAAAAGACCATAAGAAAAACCTGCATCAGGAGGTGGACCTCTGAATAGATAGACAGGTCGATACGGTTGATAGTCAACAGGCTTTTGGGTGTAAGGATAATAACCCGAACCACCACCGCCAAAACTAAGAATAAGTTCCATAACTCTCTCTTATTTTTTGAATTCATCTAAGGATAATCTTGGAGCTATATACATGGACGATTTATAATCTCCACTATCATAGGTATTTTCTACCCACGTCCGTACCTTGTCGAGATCTACTTCACTTGGACTTGATACATGGTCGATAATAGCATAAGCAATATCATCAACGAGAATTTCAAATGTATTAGCATCAAAGTCCCATTCAATCTTAATTGGCTCTTCGGTTTTGATTTCGTTAGATGCCAAAATAGCATATTGGGATTGTACTCGTTTAAGGAATGACATGTTTTTTCTCCTACAAGCCTTGTTTGACCGCTTTAAAATTCTTATCTTCACTCCAATCAGTACCCAACAAGTATACTTGTCCAGCTACAGCCCATTTCTTCCAACTTTCAGCCATCGCATCTGTCGGTTTTTCTTCAATGATTTCTTTTACTTTGCAATCACCAGATGTGGACGCAAGAGTTTCGATATGTGCTAATTGCTCAAGAGGAAGCTTTTTAGCTCGTTTCCAAGATAACTCACTGCCTGTACCTTCTCGAATGTCAGTACACAATGCCAATAACTCTTGACGTAGGGGAAGGTGACATGATTTGGGAGCTGCCGCTGCTTGAACAGGAAGATTGACTCCATCTACATTCCACATCTTTTTAAGATTATAGGTGACTAAAACTTGAGCAGGTTTGTCACCAGCTTCGATGGTGATCTTGGCAGAAGCACTTCCGCCTGTTCGATGATGTAAATCATTTCCAATTGAGAAATCACCTAGAGGTACAGCAGCACCTTCGGTTTCTTTTATAATACCAGTGATGTCATTCTCTATTTTCTTCAAAGATGCTTGAATCGCCATTTCAAATTGAGTGAGAAGACTAAGGATTCTTGTTTTTGGATCGACAGCAGGGGGAGCTTTTTCTTCTTCAGGAGCAGGTGCAGGAGCTTCCGTAGGTGTTCCCTCTTCGCCTTCGCCTACACTAACGTCAGGTGCCATATCTTTCTCAGCGACCTCTTGTAATGCCAAAGTGGCTTGGCGTGTTGCTTCTTCTTTCGACATTGTTCCATTTTTTACTTTTACGGTCAGATCTCTTAATAATTCTGCCGTTGCCGCTGATGTTTTAACCATATTGTATAGCTCCACATTATAGATTATTAATATATTAACATATTAAATGAAATATGTCTGTTGACGCATACCCTTCCTGATAAATCTAATCTTATGCGTCACCAACTCCTTTATTCCCTACGCTGTTGTTTTTATAAAATCAAAAGCCTTGATAGCAGCTTTTAATGTTTTCTTAGCTTGGTAAGCTCGATGTGTATTAGTTACATACCAAGTCTCCCCCTTAATAATACTTTTCCATACGGCAGGTGTCGCTTCGCCTTTCGGTCCATGATGCCACACAGCCTTGGCTTTCATAACTTCGTTTCGCTCATCATCCGTTAGCTTCACTTTATTTTTTTTAAGGGTAACCATGGCTGGTCCCTTAGCTGCTTCGATTCTATTCAAAAATCCCATGCAGATACTCCTTAGAGCTATTAATAATC
>JAEORY010000660.1 GCA_016840645.1 Candidatus Borrarchaeota archaeon
CGATTCAAAACCTCAATAAAATGACAGAACAATTTAAGAGATTAGCTGTGTGGATGGATTGGGAAGATCCCTACATGACAATCAAAGATTCTTATATCGAGGGTGCTTGGTGGGCTCTTAAAAGAGCATATGAGAAGGAATTGTTATACAAAGGCACGAGAGTATTGAATTCTTGTCCTAGATGTGAAACCGTATTAGCTAAACATGAATATGAATATCAGACAGTTAGTGATCCCTCAATTTTTGTTAAATTTCAGTTAAGAGACAAGCCGAATGAATATTTTATTGTTTGGACAACCACGCCATGGACACTCCCCAGTGACTTAGCAGTTATGGTGAACCCAGAGTTCGAATATGTCCGTGCTCAGGTAGATGACGAGATCTGGATCATTGGGAAATTTGTCTCCGTAGGTATCATTTCAGCAATGCTTGAAAAAAAATTCAAAATAATTGAAGAAGTCACAGGAGAAATATTGCGGGAAAGAGGACTTCGTTATATTCATCCACTCATTGAAGAAGTGCCCATTATGCAGGAATTTTATGAAAAAAATCCTGAAGCACATTCAGTATTATTGAGCAGCGAGTTTGTAACGAAATTGCAAGGTACTGGTATCGTTCATAGCTCTCCTGGCGCTGGACCTGAGGACTTTGAGGTAGGCACAAGATATGGACTTCCTCCCTTTTCGCCCGTTGATGAAGCTGGACGATTTACAGAAGATGCAGGAAAGTATGCAGGATTATTTGTCAAAGATGCTGACCCTATTATAATTGATGATCTAAAGCGAAAAGGTCTGCTTCTTGCGACTCATCGAGTTGAACACGAATATGCTCATTGCTGGAGATGCAAGAGCCCTTTGATATTTCAAGCTACAAGTCAATGGATGTTGAATTTAACCAAAGAAAAAGAAAAGATTCTTGCAGAAAATGACAAAGTTACATGGTCTCCCGAATGGGCAGGTAGTCAGAGTTTTAGGAGTTGGCTAGAAAACCTGCAAGATTGGTGCATTAGTCGACAAAGATATTGGGGTATACCTCTACCGCTCTGGATTTGCGATGCATGTGAGTCTATTGAGGTTATCGGATCAAGAAAAGAACTATTAGGTATGTATGGAAAACCTGTTGATGATTTTCACCGACCTTGGATTGACGAAGTAACATGGGTTTGTGCCTGTGGTGGTACCTTCCGAAGGGTACCCGATGTATTAGACGTTTGGTTGGACAGCGGCGCAGCAACGTGGGCTATCTTGCCTTATCCTGAAAATCCAAAGACTTTCGATTACTGGTGGCCTGCTGACTTCATTTTAGAAGGTAAGGATCAAGTTAGAGGCTGGTTCAACTCACAAATCTGTCTAAGTGTTGTAGCAAACGATAGGAGACCTTACGAGGCAGTTTATATGCATGGTTTTGTTGCAGATACCGAGGGGCGGAAAATGAGCAAATCTTTAGGAAATGCAATTGAACCCAGTGCCGTTATTGAGAAGTATGGCTCCGAAGCGTTTAGATTCTATTCTTTAGCTACACCTCCAGGCGAAGATATGAAATTCGATTTTAAAACTCAACAGGATTACTTCAAAATTCTGAATATTCTTTGGAACACTTACATGTTCGCAATATCACGAGTCAAAGAGTCCAACTTTAATGTACAGGACCATTCTCTCGATACTGCTGAACTTCAGATAGAAGATAATTGGCTTATTTCGCGTTTCCACTCTGCACTTAACAAGATGACCCGCGCCTTCGAAGCAATGCGCCCAGGAGATACGATTCCCATTATGCAGGAATTAATTGTTGAAGACATAAGTAGATGGTATATTCGCCTAATTCGAGAACGCACATGGATTTCTGAGTCAGGACCAAGCAAAGCAACTGCACTTACTACCCTTGTAACGGTCCTCACAGAAACTGCCAAGATGTTTGCTCCTGTTCTCCCAATAATAGCAGAATCAGTCTATCAAAATTTCATTCGTGAACAATATCCCGATTTGCCTGAGTCTATCCATATGTGCGATTGGCCTGAAGTTAACGAATCATTCCGTGATGAAAAACTAGAAAATGCTATGAAGGACGCACGAAAAATTGTAGAACTTACTCTAGCGCTTCGAGATGAGCATAATATTAAATTAAGATGGCCTTGTAAGAGACTCGTTGTGATATCGAAAGAAGGTTTTGGTGATATATCAGAAGTAATTCCAGCAATCGTTCACGAAGCAAATGTAAAAGATGTGCTTGTAACTGAAACGTTACCTAGTTCAACAGAATATTTAGTTGGTACGACAAGTGATTCGTTTGACCTTTATCTCGATTTAGAAATCACTGATGAAATCGCTTCAGAACGACTTGTAAGAGAGTTCATGCGCCAAGTACAATTTACTCGAAAGAAAAACAGACTTAATGTAAGTGATCGTATTGATCTCATTGTAGTAAGTCAAGACGACAAAATCAGACAGTATTTAACCGAATGGCGAGAGGAAATCACAGCAAAAGTGGGGTCACAAAACTATAAGATACAAAAGAACGATATAGAAGAAGATATTAAAGAAAACTACCCAATATTCAGTGAGTTGCAGTATGAGAATACCAAAGTCAAAATATATATGAAAAAATTCCCTAGTCTTCTAAATGACAAAGGTATGGAAGAACTTCAAAAATTGTAAATGGCAAGTGATCGAAAGATATTAAACAAAACACCTAATATTTCGTTAAATGAGGGTCCGTGGCCTAGCCAGGTTAGCAGCGCTTCAATGTGCTGACCGAGGGGCGCCGGCCTTATATGACCT
>JAEORY010000661.1 GCA_016840645.1 Candidatus Borrarchaeota archaeon
TTTTAAAATAAAAAATGATTCCAGCAAGAAAGGCCAAGCTGAGTATGAACCCGAAAAAAAGCCCTGCCAACTTGAAAAAGAAAGGAAATAGGGAAATACACGCAATGATAAATAAAAATATCTGTAAGAATTCAGATTTTTCCATACCTGTTCGAAGATACGCCAGCAGATAAATTAACATGGCAAAGATGGGCACTATTAATGCCATCCGCAGGATATTATAACTTTCCAGAAAATCGATCTCGAGATTATTTACATTAAGTAACATTTGAAAGGCGGAGAGAGGATTTTCCTGATCAAGGATACTGCCGGGAAACCAAGGTTGAAAGAACCCGATAAAGATAAGAATAACAGTAAAAAGAAAAATTTTGTCAGCCCATCGCCAGCTAAATATGGTTGCGTAGCTTACCGAGGTAACAGCGCTTGAGCAATGGGGGCAAAATTTTTCATCTTCCGGGATTTCCTTTTTGCAATGCGGACATATCGCTATTTCCATCTCACAGCTCCCGTTAATAGCAATTTTAGAATTGTTTTAGCTTAATTTTTTTGATTGGTATAGGAGGCTGAATAATGAGGCTCCTTAATGATTTTTAAGATTTTAACATATGATGAAGACAGTTTATTTATATCTTACACATAAAAAATGTCAAGGGAAAATTGGAGACGAGAAATTTCACGAAAAACAATACACTAATAATATTCATAACATTCAAACAAGATTGCCAGATGAAACCTAGGAAAATAGGAAGGATTAAGGGCATTCAAGCCAATTGGAAACACCCAACAGAAACTCGATTTGGTGTAGGCAAGATTAATGAGCTTCCTGAAGTATGTCAGAAAGTAGGCATGCAAAATCCGCTCCTTGTTGCCGATCAAGTGGTATCACACCTGCCTTTTGTTAAAAAAATCTTAGAATTGAACCGGATTGCTGGAATAGGCACACAGATGTTTGCTGAAATACTCCCCGAACCGGATCTGAGATGTATTAAAAAAGGAGTGCAGATTTTCAAAGATGGCCAGTTTGATGGCATTATTTCTGTTGGAGGCGGAAGCACTCTTGATGCAGGAAAGGCTATCGTCCTTGACGCAGCAGTTGGCCAGAAAGCCCTAGGCAATTATAAATTTGGATCGACAATCTCTACAAAAACTCCCCAAAAAATCCATACAATAATCGCGATTCCAACAACCGCTGGCACCGGCTCAGAGGTTGACGCAATGCAGTCATTATAGATGATTTGAACCACGTAAAAATGAGTCTTTATCATCCAAAACTCCTTCCTACAATTGTGATTGCTGACCCAGAACTGACCAGAAGATTAACACCGTATGCTATTGCTGCTTCAGGAGTTGACGCCCTATTTCATAATCTAGAAGCCCTTTGCAGTCCTCTATTTTATCCCATGCTAGATGCAATTGCACTTCAGGCAATACACTACCTAAAGGATTCACTTCCTATAGTATTCAACGAGGGTTGCAATCTTCTGGCCCGTGTGTATACAATGACAGCCTCAATCATGGGGGCTATTGTATTTGAAAAAGGGCTCGGAGGAATGCATGTGCTTGCGCATGCTGTGGGGGTGATTTTCAAAACTCACCATGGACGAACTATTGCGACAACTCTGCCGTATATAATGAAACTTAACCGTAGCCAAATTAATGGAAAGATGAAACAGTTGGCACGCTCTCTGGATCTCTCTCATGATTCCTTCGATACTGTGTTGAATTGGATTGTCGAACTTCATTACGATCTCGGGATGCCACATTCCTTGAAAGAAATCGGCGTAAGACAAAAGCCCGTGCCTCTCCTTATGGAAAAAGCCCTGAATGATGCCAATATTCTCACCAACCTCATACCTTTGGATCGGCAAAAGTTGAAATGGCTCTTTACTCAAGCCATTCGTAGTAAATCGAATTAAGATAAGGAAGGTGATCGAAAAGAGAGATTTCGTTTTATAGAATTGACATTCTATTTTTTTATGGCAAGATAAAGAAGTCTTAAAAAAATTTTTTGGGACCATTAATTTGTATTCTGCCAATAAGCTAGAATACACAAAAAAATCATATCATTTAAAGGGCTAACAATAGTTATCTTTCGCAGTATCATCCATATTCATTCGTCAACAGATATAAATTTTTTAACACCAATTATTTCATCTACCATAGGGACTTTCAAAAATTGCGGGCTTTTTTTAATTGCGTTGATATATCAAGGGAGGAGAAAGATCAGATGTTTGGAAGCTATAAAAGACTTTGGCATAAAACCTCTCTCAAATCATTTTATGATGTAGTCATTATTGGTGGCGGCTTGCATGGATTGGCCACTGCCTATTTTCTGGCTCGTGATCACGGCATCAAAGATATTGCGGTAATTGAAAAATATTACATCGGTTTTGGAGGGTCGGGGAGAAATACCGCTATTGTTCGTGCGAATCAACGGACCAAAGAAAATCTTCCTCTCTATGACGAAGGGCTCAAACTCTGGCCAAAGTTGACCGCAGAGCTTGATTTTAACCTTATGTTTAACAATTGTGGGAACTTAAACCTTGCACATAGTGTGGCAGGCATAACTGCCCTTCGATTGCAGATAACTTCCGCACAATTCTATGGGATTAAAAGTGAACTGCTGGATCCCAAACAATGTAAAGAGTTGATTCCAGAGCTCGATATCTCAGATGGTATCAGGTATCCGATCTTTGGGGCCATGTATCATCCTCCCGGTGGGACCCTTCGCCACGACGCTGTGGTGTGGGGATTGGCCAGAGGAGCCGCAAAACTCG
>JAEORY010000662.1 GCA_016840645.1 Candidatus Borrarchaeota archaeon
CCCTTTGGGTAGAA
This sequence comes from Candidatus Borrarchaeota archaeon, assembly GCA_016840645.1. The sequence continues at coordinate 15 of JAEORY010000662.1, forward strand.
TGAGGGATGGCAGTTGCTTTTGTAACTGCGGCTTCGGTCGAGTTCTCCCTTGCCCTTTCGTCTAAAAACGTCAATGCAATGACGTTTACTTTACGCCTCAAGCCCTTTTAGGGTGCAAATCCCCTTCATTCATGAAAATAAGATCCCTAAAAGGGATCTTATAGTTATGGCGGAGAAGGAGGACTCTCTATAAACCACTCGGATAACAGATATTGACAGTGGTGTATATAGCGTTTAGCACAATAAATATATTGCATGCTATTGATGTTTTGTAGATGGGGGGTATAATCCCTATATTAACTGCCTTGAATATTAACCATAAGTTGTGAAGTGATGTTGTGTTTTGTGTAAATTGAATTGAAAGATTGATAATGCAATTTAAATTAAAAGGTTGTAAAAAGAAGCAAAACATGTTATGATATTGCATATTATATACAATACACAATATACAGGAAGAGAGAATGATGGATAACAATATATTTTCAAACTACGAGACAGTAATAGAAAACACGCATAAAACCTTATCTGTTCGGGTTTATGATATGATATTAAACTTGATTATTGAAGGCGAACTTAAGGTTGATGAGCGCATTAACTCTGACATGATTGCAAAATCTTTTGGCGTAAGCCGTACGCCGGTAAGAGAAGCGTTAAAATCATTGGAAAAGACAGGGTTAGTGCAGTTTAAATCATATTCTGGCGCATATGTAAGGAAACTGACCATCGCTGAAATAGAAGAGATATATAGCATAAGGATGCAGCTTGAAGCTTTTGCTATAAAAAAAGCAGTAGATAGTGTGTCTGACAGTGATATCAAAAAACTTCAAAAAATTCAGGATGAGATTGAATTTATGATTTCAAGAAACCCAATCGATGTGAAAAAAATTTACGATTTGAATGAGAGATTCCATATGGAGTTATATATGATTTCTGAAATGCCAAAGTTATGTGAGATTATTGAAAACTTATGGATAAACCTATCTTTATATCGATTCTTACTTGCGAGCAACCAAAACTATTCTTCTGAAATAAAGAGTGAACATCAAGAGTATATTCGTTGTTTGGTGGAAAGAGATAAGGATAAGATTATTGAAATGGTTGTCAAAAATTTAGAGAACCATCTACAAAGAGTACCAAAGCTTGTTAATGAGTATTATCAATCAATCTAAACTGATATAAAAGGTTGCTTCGCAATATACAAAGAACAGCATAGTGATATGTTGTTTTTTTATAATAATTTATACTTCTTGCCACTTGACAAACATAATAAAGTATAATATAATCAGTTTAAAATATATTGTATACAATACACAGTATCTAATATAATATATTTTGTATGCAATTGGTGTCAATTGCTTTTAATAGAAGAAAATACATAATTAGTAGATTTTCAGTTTCACCATGCGGTGTTGTTTGGAGAGATGATAAGACATTAAGTTTATATCTTCTAACCATCAACAGTTGATTAGAATTAGATAGTCAAATCATTTGACTTCATTTAGATTTAGTAAGTTGAGAACAAATCGCTTGCTAGAAACAATTAATAGGAGGAAGATAATGAAAAGATTTAGTGGAAAAGTTGTTGCTATTATTCTTTGCTTAGTGTTGGTTATGACATTGGTCGCAGCTTGTGGATCAAGTGATACTGCGGCATCAGCAAAAGAATCAGCAAAGGAAGAAAAAGGCGTAGCAGAAAAAGAGACAATTACGCTTAGAATTAGTGGTGGACAACCTGAATCAGCACCAATGGTGGAGTACACAACAAATTATTTCTGTGATGAGGTAGCCAAGCAAGTAGCCGAGAACACAGACTACGAAATTGAGTGGATGAAGGGCTGGGCTGGCTCTATGGTTAAACTTGGAGAAGCACTTGAAGGTATCGAATCAGGAATCGTTGATATTGGTATCACCGTTATTCCGCTTGAGCCTGCAAAACTTAAAATTTGGAATATGTTCTATTACATGCCGTTTGCAAGTTATGATTCTACGGTTGGTATTCCAATTGTTATGGATATGATTGAAAAATATCCGGAGCTTACTGAAGTTTTTGATGATTACAATACGATGTTTGTTGGACTAGCGCATACGGAGCCATATGGTATGTTTTCGTCTTATGAAATCACATCCGTCAATGACTTAGATGGAGAAAAGGTTGGCGCAGCAGGCGCAAACTTGACTTGGGTTGAAGGTTCTGGAGCGGCATCTGTTCAATCGCCATTACCAGAAATGTATACAAGCATTCAAACAGGCGTTTACAAAGTGGGAATTCAACCAGCATCGATGGCAATAAATGTTCAAGGACATGAAGTTGCACCGTATATTGTTGACGGATTTTCTTCTATTCCATGTGATTTACTTATAATGAATAAAGACTCTTTTGCGAAGTTGCCGAAAGAAGTTCAAGACATAATCGTTTCTGTAGGTAAAACCTATACAGCAACCGAGCCGCAGTTTGTTATGGATTCGTATGCAGCATGTAGAGCAAGAGCAATTGAAGAGGGAGCTACTGTTCATACTTTGACTCAAGAAGAAAAAGTAGAATGGGCAAATGCAATACCTAACTCAGTTGGCAAAATTATTGCTGAACTAGAGGAAATGGGATATCCGGCAGCTGAAATGGCTGACTATTATTATAGTGAGCTTGAAAAAGTTGGAGTACAACAGGCTAGAAAATGGGAGTATTAAACTGACTTAGTAGAAACAGAATCTATATTTGTTGAGAGATGAGATGCTATCTCGTCTCTCAATTATTTTAAGCAATA
>JAEORY010000663.1 GCA_016840645.1 Candidatus Borrarchaeota archaeon
TTCTTTGGGATGTAATAAGAAATCATCTACCAATTAATAAAGAACAAATTCAGGAAATATTGAAAATTATACGCACAAACCCCAACACACTATAAAATCCAGGCCTAAGAATCCGTTGAAGATGAGGAAATAAATCCTAACTTCGTGTATGGTTATTTCGAAATTATAGCTTCGAAAGTGGAAAAACCGGACAAAGTGACCCCCTCAGGCCGATCTAAATTGACCACCCCGCGCCGGAGTAAAGTGACCCCCCTTGTTTTTCAAAAAATAAAGAACTTTTCTTTTTGCTAAACTAGCTATACAAATTTATAATTCCAGATCGATTTTTATGCTATTGGTCTAATTTTTTTTCTTCTCATAGATTCTCCCTTAAGTTCCAATCTTTGAGCATCATGCACCAATCTGTCAAGAATCGCATCCGCCACAGTCTTTTCTCCAATAACATCATACCATTCATTTACGGGTAATTGAGATGTAATTATGGTTGACTTTTTCCCATGCCTATCTTCAATAAGTTCCATTAGGATAAGTCTGGCCTGATTGTCTAAAGACTGCAAACCAAAATCATCGATAATCAACAGATCCTGTTTCTCAATCTTCGTTATTTCACGTACATAGGAACCATCTGCTTTCATCATTTTCAACTTTGGGAACATCTTGTTTATATTCATGTAGTAAACCTTGTAGCCCAATTGACAGGCCTGATTTCCAAGCGCTGAAGCAATAAAACTCTTGCCGATTCCGGTACACCCTGTAATTAATAAGTTCTCTGCTTTAGCAATGAAATGACACTCAGCAAAACGTAATATCTGATTCTTTTCCAGATTTCGTTCCGGACCGAAGTGTAAGTTTTCGATACTGGCGTTATAGCGGAATCGAGCATTTCTAACGTATCTCTGTATCTTTCTGTCCTGTCGGTCATCCCACTCAGAGTCAATTAAAAAACTAAGCATTTCATCGGAAGTCATAGTAGCCATTCGGCCATCTTCCAGGCTTGTTGTAAAAGCCCTTACCATGCCATAGAACTTCATGGTTTTCATTTTGTCAATGGTTGTTTGATTCATTTTGTTTTGTGTTTTAATGGTATATAATTCCCCCACCTGCTTTGATTTAAACAGGTAGGGGATCTTCTTGCTATTCAAAATAATCTTTACCTCTAATATTGTCATGATCAGGAAGATCGTTATCATCCCCTTTATCATCATCTATCTTGTCTAGCTTTTTTTCGAGTATTGTCTTTATGGTTTTGTAACTGTAATCCTGATAGGATGACGCACGCTCACAAGCTTTATTAAGCCTGTCATTGCCAACTTTCTTAGCTAAATTGATTATCCCTTGACAAGATTTAAATGCCTGCTCTGCATGCTGTGGCTTTTCAAGCACTGCTCTTATGTACACTTCGCAACTTTTACCTATTTTTTGGGCTCTGCCAATAAAGGTTTCAGGCGTCCAATCTCCTATAAACTGATGTGAAGAGGCGAGATGCTCTTTTACAGTGGTATATCTATATGGCCTGGTGTCCCGCTTGTGAGATGCAATCATTTCATACTGGCAATAGATATCAACGCTTGTCTGGTTGTATAATAACTGTACTTTCCGTCCGATGTTTTCAAACGGTACACTGTAATAGTGCTTGTCTTCACTCAGGCATACATGATTGTTTTTCATTACTGTTACAGACTTCTTGTGGCGTAGGTCAAAACGTAACTCTGGCAATGGTTGGAGCTCAGATTTTTCTATTTCTTCAAAAAGCATCCCTCTACTGTATGGTCTGACATTCATTAGTCTGTTATTTAACTTTTCCAGTTCTTTCCATATCGCCTTGTTTAGATCTTCCAGGCTAGTATAGCTTTGCTTTCGCACTTCAACATAGATGCTTCGATAAATGATCTTTACCATCCCTTCTGCCAGAGCTTTATGTGTTGGACGATAAGCACCAGCTGGTAATGCCGCCATGCCATAATGCATTACAAATTGATGAAAAGACTCATTGAGCGTTGGCTCATATCGATCACTGCGTGTTACTGCAGCCTTTAAGTTATCCGGTACTATAGCCGCTGGTACTCCCTGATAATAATGAAGGGCATTTTCACAGGACTTTATAAAATCCTCCTTCCTTTGGCTATAAGATGCTTCAACATAAGTATACTGACTTGCTCCAAGTACACTCACAAAAACTTCTACCTTACGAAGTTCACCTGTATCCGGATCTACTATCTCGAGTTTATTTCCGGCATAATCGACATACATTTTATCCCCGGCTTTGTGTTCAATGTGCATTACACTGTTAACCACTTTTTGCCACCTTCTGTAATGTTCCTTAAACTGGCTTAATCGATAACCATCAGGGTGTTCCGTAATATATTCGTTCCATAATTGCTCTCGGGTAGCACCCTTGCGTTTCAAGCGCTTCTCCATCGTGGGAAAGAACTTCTCTAACTCCTTGAGCTTCTCACTTTTGATTGATTCTGTCTTGAAGTGCTTTTCTAGCTCTTTGTTGGTTAGTTTCTTAAACTCCTCATAATTAATCCCTAAAGCAATATACTCTCGTATATACTTTTTTACAGTGTTGCGGGAACATCCACTTTTTTCTGTAATTGTTTTTTTTGCTACACCCTTGGTGTACAATTCAATAATAAGTCTTACTTTGTCCATGTGTATTAATTGATTAGACATAAATGATTAATAAAATTGTTAACACAACTACGTTAATCATTTATGTCGCTAATCAGCACACAAAAAAGCTCTATTTGTAAGGGGTCACTTTGCTCCGG
>JAEORY010000664.1 GCA_016840645.1 Candidatus Borrarchaeota archaeon
CAATATTATGGACAAGTAAATAAGGAGTATATCTTAAATCCATCTCCGGCTTTGTATCCGGGTTTTGGATTTGGCAGCAGGATTGAAACAGTTGACGGACTGATTGTGTTTAATACTTTTGGAGCTTTAAACGATTTAGCTGCTAATAATTTAGAGATATTATTTGATTTCGATAATTATGCTGAAATAAGAGATTTGACTGTCCATGAATTTGGACATTCTTTTGTTAATCCATTAATTGAAATACCTGACAACATTGGAATTTTAAATCAATACTCAGATTTATTCAGACCAATTGAAAAAAGTATGTCAGAACAAGCATATCGTAGTTGGAGGACTTGCGTTACTGAACATATAGTTCGCTTAGGTGAAATCAGGATTGCTTTAGCTATGAATGATAGCTTGACGGCAACCAAAATTAGAACAGAGAACATCAAACAAAACAATTTCATTTATTTGCCATTTCTGGAGAAAAAAATAGCTGAATATGAGAATAACAGAGATAAATATCCTTCATTCTCTGATTTTTTCCCTGAATTATTAAGTGCCTTTTCTGAAATTGACTTAAATAATATTGAGCTGTAGTAAATGCCCAATCCGCTTACAAATCAGCAAAAGAAATAGGCCATTATAGGTGATAGAAGAAATATTCAAGTGGTAAAGTTTTAGTTATGATGCAATGTTGGACATAGAACAAATCACTAAAGCCGACCGAAACGCATGTCACGCCCATTGCAGAAATTGCAAAGCTCGCGCCACGCTACGGCGGCTTAGTTCCACCGTTCTACGATCGTAAAAAAATGGAATTGCCAGATGATTATGTTTATCTACAAGTTAGCAGCAAGCAATCGAAAACCAAAAAGCAAAATCTTTCATGGAGATCCCTGAAATTCCTGAAAGAGTAAAGAATGAATGCGATAAAACTCAAGATTAGGTACCCTTAAACATACAATTATGAAAAGAACTTCATTTTTAACGATTTGTTTTTTTGCGTTTAGTATCGGATTTCTAAATGCACAAACAAATCAAGGAAAACTATTAGTAGGAATATCTTCTGGCTCAGATATTTTTGACATTGGCTATACTACATCAAAACAGAAAAGTGATTCTAATGGATCTGAAGATCCAAGTAAAAGTTTCAGTACCAATCTTCATCCTAATATGGGCTATTTCATTGTTGATAACCTAGCAATAGGGCTAGATTTGAGTGTTGGATTAACAATATATAAAACTGGATCTGATGACATTAAAATCACTTCAACGAATTTAAGTGCTGGTCCTTTTGTTCGATATTATGTCCCAGTTTCAAATGTTTTACCATTTGCTGAATTAAGAGGTTCATTTGGTACACATAAATCCAAATTTGATTATAGTGATAATACTTATCTGGAAGACTTCGAGGATAACATGGGTATCATGACATTTGGAGGAGGGATTGGATTGGCAGCACCTCTAGGAGAGAGAGTTATGGTTGATATCTTGGCAGGATATCACTCTGTAAGATATAAAGAGAGAGAAGATAATGTAGATAATGAGAGGACAATAAACGGAACATTAGGACTGGAAGTTGGATTTGTAATTATACTTGGTTCAAATTAAGTTTAAAATTGCCAGCTGCTAACATTGTGTATGCGCCATTATAGCTTGACGCAGGTTTTGCTACCATTATCATTTTGAATTTCATACTGGATAATAAGATCGTAGAACAAATCACTAAAGCCGACCGAAACGCGTGTCACGCCCATTGCAGAAATGGCAAATCCCGCGCCATGCTACGGCGGCTTAGTTCCACCGTTCTACTTCTAATTGATAATCTATCATACGTCACAAAACTTAAATACCCCAAAAAATGAATGAGGATGAAGAAGGTTCTTAAAATTCTCGTAGTCAGCTTAATTGCACTCGTCCTAGTAATATTCGTTGGTTTGCATATTGCATACCATTTCTTTTCACCTAATGACAACGAAGTACAAGTGAATGAAACAAACCTGGGCTATTTTCAGGACTCGTATGACGATTGCCGGCAGGCCTTTCGTGAACAAGCTAGGGCGGCAGCTGACATGTGGGATCAGTCTAAAATGTTTTCTATTAAAGTACCCAGCAATGTGGATACAGGCCTTTACATTGACATCCTGTACCTCCCTCCCCAACATGATTCATCCAGGCTGCTGGTATTGTCATCCGGTATTCATGGAATTGAAGCATTCATGGGAAGCGCTTTCCAACAATTTTTCCTTGAAGTATTGCTAACTGAAGAAGTTATATCAGATATGGGTGTTCTGATGATACACGGAATTAATCCATATGGTTTTAAGTATTTGCGAAGGTTAACTGAGAATAATGTGGATTTGAACAGGGGATCTGAAATAGATCCTACACTCTTTAACATCAAGAATGAAGGTTATGGGATGGTTAATGATTTTTTGAATCCTAAGGGGAAAGTATCAAAGAATAGTATTCGAAATCAATTCTTTCACTGGGCATCCATTATCAATATACAGAAGTATTCGATGGGAGTCTTACAACAAGCCATTGGGCAGGGACAATACGATTATCCAGAAGGCATAATGTTCGGTGGAAATGATTTTGAACCTCAGATTGACTCTCTCAGTATCATGCTTCCCCCCTTTCTAACCCCATATGAAACTATACTTGCTATAGACCTACATACTGGTCACGGAGAAAGAGGTGGATTATACCCTTTATCTAATGCATTAGACAATCCTCAGAATTTGCAAAAGACAGAATCAATTTTTGAAAATTATCATATTGCG
>JAEORY010000665.1 GCA_016840645.1 Candidatus Borrarchaeota archaeon
ATTAATAAGGTTAATAGTGAGAAATATGCATTTGAGATGAGTGAGCGACTTGGCATCGATGTTCAGTCTGTTGATACTGCTCAAAATGCTGTGAGTAATGTAGATATCGTTATTACGGCAGTTCCATCCAAAAAAGCAATGGTTGTTAATGAATGGATTGAAGATGGCATGCATATAAATGCATTTGGAGCAGATGGTCCTGGCAAACAAGAACTAGATCCTAATATTATGAAACGAGCAAAGATCGTGGTTGACAGCCTTAAGCAGTGTCGCGTGATCGGTGAAACCCAACATGCACTCGCTCAAGGCTTGATCCAAGAAAGTGATATCCATGCAGAAATTGGTGAGATCTTACTTGGAAAGAAAGTAGGAAGAGAGACAGAGGAAGAAGTTACGCTTTTTGATTCTACTGGGCTGGCGGTTCAAGATATAGCTGCTGCGAATGTCGTCTATCAGTTGGCAAAACAGAAAGAAATGGGTCAACTAGTCAAGTTGCTTTAAATAGGCAGAAAAACCCTGTAGAGGAGTTCGAGAGAGATTTGATAACCCTTCAAAATATAAAAAAAGCGAGGGAAAACATATATACACTAGCTAAAAGTACTCCATTAGTCCATTCGCAATTCTTAAGCAAACTCTGTGGTGGGGAGGTTTACTTAAAACTCGAAAATCAGCAAATAACAAATTCATTCAAGATCCGAGGTGCAATAAACCGAATAACTCAATTGACTCTAGAAGAAAGAAGAAGAGGTATTGTCACCGCTTCTACAGGCAATCACGCGCAGGGCGTTGCCCGCGTAGCAGAGCAACTAAATATCCCAGTAAAAATATTCGTGCCTACGAATACTTCGAAAGCAAAACTCGACAAAATCACGAAGTATAATGTAGAGGTTATTCTCCATGCAACGCGATGCGACGAAGTTGAGCTGAAAGCGAGAGAGGTTGCAATTAAAGAAGGGTTGACATACATTAGCCCATATAACGACGAAGGTATTATTGCAGGTCAAGGAACAATCGGTTTAGAGATTCTTGAAGAACTTCAGCGCGTTGATACTATCATTGTGCCCGTTGGTGGTGGCGGATTGATTTCAGGTATTGCAATTGCCGTAAAAAGCCTTAATCCAAGCGTTCAAATTATCGGAGTTCAGTCAGAGGTTGCACCAACCGTATATGAATCATTAAAAGCGGATAAAATTGTTGTGATAGAAGAGCAAGATTCTTTAGCAGAAGGTTTGTTGGGAGGGCTTGAAAAGGAGGCTATCACGTTCAAGCTGATCCAGAAGTATGTGGATGATCTCGTGTTGGTCCAAGAGGAAACGATAAAGGAAGCTATACAACAACTCTGGGAGAAGGAAAATCAAATTGCCGAGGGGGCTGGAGCAATTGCTATTGCCCCTATCTTAGAAAATAAAGATAAATTCAAGGAAAAAACTGTTGTTTCTGTGATAAGTGGAGGCAATATCGAGGAAAATCTCTTTCAGAAGATTATAAGCGGAAAGTGATTCATTGAGCTTACTTGGCTTTATACTTCTTTTTATTGGAGCCTATGTTGTGGTTTATTTTGGGGCAGATGTTTTCATAGATGGTCTCAAAGATCTTTGTGAAATGCATCAATTTTCACCTTTCATTGTAGGACTTTTAATTCTTGGTATAGATCCAGAAGAGTCTGTTGCCTCAATCTTTGCCTCCATAGAAGGCCTTCAACACGTAGCAATTGGAAATGTCATTGGAAACACGATCATTGCACTAGCCATAGCATTTGGACTTCCTGCGCTATTTTTCTCCCTTGATTTCGAAAAAGTGCCAAAATTTTACCCTCTCTTATTATGCCTTATGACAGTTACAGTGATTTTAGGAGTTTATTTGCCTAAAGGATTACTGATTTTTGGTTTGGTCAACTTAGCGTTGTTTGGGTGGTACCTATTACGCAATATTCGAACATTCAAAGAGCATCATGTTACTGAAATAATAATTTCCGATAATGAAACTGATGAAAATGAAGAGCAAAATGATGAAGATGAAATATATCGAGAGATAGAAGAACAAGAAGAAGAGTCTGAGACCATCATCATCGGAAAATCATTTTTGGGATTCTCTCTCGTTGTTATTGGCGGGTTTTTTCTCATATTTGCTACGGAGAACATTATCCTCCTTACAGGTTTGACTGAATCGCTCTTTGGATTTTTAATAATAGCTTGGACTACAAATGTCGAAGAATTATTTTTGATCGTCTCAGCTATCCGAAAACATAAACAGGAACTGGGTATTGGGGCAGAAATCGGAAAGGTTGTCTGGAATCTTGGTATGACATATGGAATCAGCGGAATCATTTTGCAGGAGTTAACTCCTACACCAGTATATCCAATTAACCTGGCGATTCTAGTAATAATTATTTTAATGTTTGCGGTGATCTCGATTAAGAATAGATTATCAAGAGGGATGGGGATAATATTTCTTTTAATTCTCATTGTTTTCGTGATTATCAATAGTGCCTTTTGAATCCAAACATAACACATTATTTTGAACGCAGCGTTCGTCTCGCTAAAAAATAAAACAAAATAATAAAAGGTATGGCGTAACAGTGACTGCGAGAAAGCAAGATAGACTGCATGTATTCTGTTAACGGTTTTTTTTCAATTTCTCAATTTAATTAGTTTATGGTTTTAATAAATCAAGAAGATTTCAATTCTCGAATAATTAATAAACAAATAGTTTCAAGAATTCAAAAATCATCTTTATGGAAGCACGAAAATGTGGACTGATCCCAACTAT
>JAEORY010000666.1 GCA_016840645.1 Candidatus Borrarchaeota archaeon
CGGTCGACCCTCACTATTTATCTTGGAAACTTAAAGATTTAAAATGTAGTTCGAAATTTATTGAGTTGGCAGAAGAGATTAATGCGGCCATGCCCAAAAGGGTAGTTATGCTTACCACTGAAGCCTTAAACTCTATTAAAAAATCTGTTAATGGCTCTAGAATTTTAATGGTTGGGGCTGCCTATAAGCCGAATATCGGTGATTTAAGAGAGTCCCCTGCACTTGATATTATAGAAATTCTTAAGCAAAAAGGGGCAGAGGTTTCTTATTATGATCCTTATGCTCCCCAAATTAAATTTGATGATGGCATCATGAAGAGTTTACCAGGAGTTGTTGGTAATTTTGATTGTGCTATCATCGCTACCAACCATTCGTGTATAGATTATCGAGAAGTTCTCGCTTGTTCTCGTACGGTAGTTGATTCTCGTAATGCCATAAAAAAGATAGATAATAGAAATAATATACCTATTTTTAGGCTTTGATTTTTTTCTTTTTGATTTATAAAAGGGGAGTAGTTTATCTGTATGATAAGGCGACGCAGTGCGTCAATTTCAAGGATTTCGGGACCTTACATATCAAAATCCTATTTTTCTCTTCTTCTTTCACACATTTTGCTGTTTTTATAGCCACCTACACTACACGCCGTATATCTTTCCTCTGTACATTTCTATCAATATACAGATATAATTGATGAAAGTACCTTTAACGCCTATACTTATACGCTTGGGAGGCGACCGAATATGGGAAATTTTGACCTAGATTTAACGAATGTACAAAAAGTAGTATACAAAGATAGAGATAAAATACCTGTAAGGGGCAACGAACATCGTATGATTAGGGTCGCATTCGACTTGTTTCATTTAAAAGGTGATGAACAAGAAGATCTTTGGCAAATTCAGGCTGATGATGATGGGGAGTTTTTGGTTAGAACGTATTCGCTTCCCGATGAAGAACAGGTCGCCATATCGGATTGGAATGCTAAAGAGGATAAGAAACAAGCTAATCTTACAATCACTTATAAAGGAATTCCTATTCAACGCCTTGCCGCTTCAGATTATGGAGCACAGAGCCCCGAAGATGTTGCTGTTCTTCGGGGTGTTGTTTTGAAAAAGCTTGCACAAGACAAGGGGTTCGCGGTTGATTTGTTTAATACATTATCATCCGAGAAGAAAGAAATTTTAAAGGAAGCCGGATTTATCAAATCTTTAAGAGAATGGCTTACTGGCCAAGATATTACCGATGAGGTTATGGAAAAAATTATGAAGGTTGTAAATGAACAGGGACCTCCATATAAGAAAAATTGCCCTGCAGAGAAAAAAGAAGAACAGGATGCAGATTATCAAGAATATTTCCAAGAGAAAGCCGAGGAATTTGATGCTCCCAGTGGAGATCCGCAAGATGTTCCTGTTGAAAAAAGAAAAGAGTTTTTTGAAGAGGTAGATAAGGGCTGGCAGGCAGAAAATGAATGTGGGGAAGATATCTCTATGAGTTTAGCTGCCCTAGAATTAGAGCTACAATTAAAAGAAGCTGAAACAACAGATTTCCCCCCTGAACTTCAATTCGATGTGACTGATGTGGAAGCTGGCCAGGGTGAATGGGAACCTGAAGAGGAAATGGAAGCTGAGCCGGCAGGTTCATTTCATATTGATGAAGGTGAATTGGAAAAAATTATTCAAGAAGTAGAACGGCTGAACACTCAAAAAGCCTAAAGGCTTAAAAAGATATTTAAAAATAGTAACTGGAGGCGAATATCAAATGGATAACATTAGCGCTTTAAAAAGGCAGACAGAAAAACTGTTGGCCAAAATGGAAGGCAAGCGTTATGTGATTGGTGATCTCAATCAAAGATTGCAGACAACAGCGGAAAGTTTCCCCCACGATACAGTTATACAGGCAGTTGCCCGCATTGTAGAACAGCTGTATTACAAAGATCCTGAGCGTATTGTTAGTCAGGCTCAGATTGAAGAAATATTTAATGAAACTGTAGGTTTGAATGTCACAGGGACCAAGTTTCGCGAGGTATTAGGTGATCTGCTATTATCAGAAAAGCCTGCTTCAGCAGAAACAAACCCGGATTTCATTCAGGCTGTGCGGGATGATCCCACTAAAACCGTAGAATATGATACGGATCCTGAGGTGAAAGAGGGTTTCGATCAGCTTTTCGGGCCAATTTCCGATAAATATGATCCTCAGGCTGCGACCATTGCTAAAGGAAAAGTGGGGCTGGAGCTTAATACTTTAGGTTTCAACCGTCCAAGAGTTCGTTTGGCGGGCGGCAACTCTCGCTATCTTGTCTTCACTGCTGACCTAGATTCTAATAATGGAGCAGTCAGAATCTTTATTCCGGTGGAAGCTTCTGGGGAAAAGCTTCCGAGCATTTTTGTTGCTGGTAATAAACTGGAAACTCTAACCGCTGAAAATATTAAAGATTATATCACAACATCATATCACAGCGACCGTCTACCGAAAGTTTCGGCCATTCTACATACTCTAGACATACTTACTGGACACGGTGAGAAGTTTGTTGAACAAAATGATTTTGCAAAACTATCTTCTAAACTGCCAGATCAAAATGGTAGCGAAGGAATTTCTGCTCCGGGCACATTTGCCTCCATGCCTGATGAGAGCAAAACTCAAAAAGATATTGAAGTTCCACAAACTCCTGTGCCTGAGCCATTAAAAATGGTTGCTGCGGATATTGAAGAGAGTGTGCTGGAAGCTGCCGTTGGCTATCCACAAATAGCCGTACGTTTGGCCAAGCGCATGGT
>JAEORY010000667.1 GCA_016840645.1 Candidatus Borrarchaeota archaeon
TTCATTGGGGATGTTTGAAGATGGTATGGAATATTTCGAGCTGGCGATTGAGGTAGATCCTTCTTCAGATACCGCATATATCGAATTGGCTAAGGCATATTGGGAGTTGGGAAATAATACAGAAGCATTGGAAGTACTTCTCGCGGGAGAACAAGCCAGTTCAATTTCTCTTGATTTAGCTGAGGCCCTTGCAGGTGCTTACTACAGGCTCGGTGATCAGCAATCTGCTGCATTCTGGGATTTACAATCAGCAAATTTTACTTCACCTACTAAAGCACTGCTTTATGAGAGCCGAGCAGCTTTCGCCATTGGTAATTATCAGAAATCAATAAATTTACTGGAAGATTATATATTTTATACACCCACAAGCTCGCATGCATATTATTGGTTGTGCAAGGCAAACCTATTAATGGAGTATGCTTCTTCTGCTACAAAAGCATGCAAAATGGCAATTGATATGGTCGAGACGCCCTCTCCAGGTTTGATTCTACATTTGGCTGAAGCCTATTGCCTTACAGGGGATATCGAGAACGCTCGTAATGCTTATTTAAGAGCCTTCCTCCTAGATCCAATTATCGAGAAGAAATATGGCAATTTTTCAGAATTTTGCAATGTTGAATAACATCTTGGAAATGTCATTATTCGATTCAATGCGGATTCCATCAAAGCGTTTAAATCAATTGATAATAATTCTGCTGATAGTTATTTCTGCTGTCTTTGCTGGAATGCTATTTGGACTTGAAATATCCTGGGGTTTTCTTTTTATCGTTTTGTCATTGTTTATTCTGGTCTCAATTCAGATACTTAAAAACCCTTTACTTGGATTCGCAGTTCTGGCCTTCACAATACCTTTTGACTCCCGAGGTATCTCAACACAAATAATTACAATATCCATTTCCAATGTGATTTTAATTTCTACTATATTCTCAGTAATAGTTCATGCATTATCTGATAATGAGAGAGATTGGAAATTTCAGAAATGGATACCAGTCATTGCTGGCTTTTATGTAATATCAGCATTCATCGCACCATTGATGACTGGCCAAAGAATTTCCTATGTAATGACAATTATTGGTTGCGTCGCAATCTACTTCATTGCCATAACTGTTATTACTAGCTCTAATAAATTATTCGTGATTGCGAATGTATATCTTGCTTCAGCTTTGCTGCAAGCTATTATTGGAATAGGAGAATTCTCGCTATTTCATTTAACAGGATTTAAGATAGGAATTGAGGACGCATGGCTTGCCGGCACATATGTTCCTAGGGCACTTGGAACCCATCTTGATCCAAATTATCATGCTCTCTTCATGATACCTGCATTGGCTTATGCTTTGTCAATTGTCATTTTTTCGGCGAAAAGACTTTTGCGATTTACGATGCTCTGCATATCTATGGTTATTGCTTTTGGAATATTAACATCATTCTCGAGAACCGGTTGGATTGTGGCAGTTTTTGCAGTTGCGTTCTTGCTTTTAATCGGTACAGCAAGTAAGTGGAGAATGCTCAATAAAGAAATTTTCCGATTGTTTCTAGTTATTCTCGTGTTAGGTTTCGCTCTAACTATTATTGTTCTTCCATTGATAAATATCCAATTCATCCGGAGCTTGGTAGAACTAAATGAGCGATCAGTCCTGTTAAGATTTAGCACCTATGAAGAAGCAGTAAGGCTATTCCGAACTTCTCCATTAATTGGCTTTGGTGACACTAATTTAACTAGATATTTCGTTCACAGTACTTTTTTGTATATTGCTCTTCGCGCGGGTTTATTTGGTTTGCTGCCTTTTCTAGTGATGGTGGGTTATTCAGTGATAGGAGGTATTAGTCAAATTGCTGGCCGAGGTGAAAACTTCTCTTTTCGATATCACCCTGGTATTGTAGCATTCGTGGTAGGTGCTGCTTCATTTTTGATTGGATCAATGATTTTTGGGATTGAGGGGCATAAAATGACCTGGTATGTATGGGGGATTTCCGCTGCGATCGTTCTGAATGCACAGAAGTTGTGGGATAAAAATAACCTGGACCATGAAATCAAATATTCATAAGGTTGACTCTGGACCCAAGATGCGTATTGCTTACCTATGGGTCTCATCTTCCGGATCGGTAGGATCAGGTTCCACAAATCACATCCGTCACTGGCTTAGCGGACTGGATAATATTCATTATGATCCAGCTCTTATCACATGCTACGAGCCAATTTCCCATATCCGTGATTATTTTATGGAAATTACTCATTTGGAAATTATCAGTAGCCCTTTACTTGATACAAAATCAAAACTTTTTATTCCTGGTGCCATACAATTAGCACGTACTCTTCGCGATGGGGGATTTCAGATTCTTCATACTGTAGGTTTTAAGTCCGATCTATTAGGATGGTTGTCATCGTATTTATATAAGCCTGATTTACTCCTATCCTCAATTGAGGGCTATCCAGGGGGAGTCGCTACAGGAAGGCTAAGGTTAGGAATATTCAAAATTCTATACCGTCTAATCTCAACGCGCGTTGATCAATTCATTGCTATTACAAATCAGACTGCAATTGAATTGATTAATGAATTTGGTGTGCATGGGGATATGGTGAAAGTGATTCGTAGCGGAATTTGTCCTGGAAACTATCAAATGATTGATGGCTGGTACGATGACTCATCTCATAAAGACAGGAATCCGAGATTCGGTTTCTTGGGTCGTATTGCGCCCGAGAAAGCAATAGATGATTTTGTAATGGCATGCGCTGAGATTTATAGGAGATGCCCAGGAGCGTCATTC
>JAEORY010000668.1 GCA_016840645.1 Candidatus Borrarchaeota archaeon
AAAATGCTATTTAATCTTATGACGTTCCATGCTCCTGAAGCTTCGTGGTATGCCATCTTACCTTCAACTTCAAGGATTTCATTCCAGGGAGATATCATCTTCTTCATGTTTAACACCAATATCCTAGAAGTCATCAAGCAATATATCTTGTTAGGAAACAGAAACGGTTAAAAAATTGTCCCACTTTCTGTCCCAGACTATAATTATCACTAATTAATGGCATACATTTATAAAGGATGATGACTTATAATTATATATGGGGATGTTAAAAATGTATACTCAAAAAAACAAACTAATGGATTTCTGTAACGACGTAGTGAGAATACCAATAACATCAAGGGTTGTTGTTCAATAACCCAAGAGTTTCATTGATACAGCAACTCAGAAGACAACTCTAAACTATTTTTATTTTTCAGGTGAATTTATGGTTAAAAAAAACATAACGGAACGGTGGAACCATGAGAAAAAAACCAATCCAAACACTGAACAAGGCAATCTTGGTAGGTGGCAGAGTATCATGGACAGACCACAGGCAAAGGATAGACCTGAAAAAGCCCATACGAAACCTGCTGGACCAAGAAATGCAGGACATCTGGTACATAATGGAACTGTGCCTAAGCAAAGAAAAGCTTATGGAAAGGACAAAAGAATTAACGCAAAAAAGCGTTATGCCCGTCCTCCTGTACTTTACAAAGGAGGAACCAATACTCCTTCCAGAGGAGGGTCTGCTAAAATGAGATGCACAGATTGCGGAAGCGATATAAGGCTGAACTTTGAACGAGGAGAGAAGTACTGTAAAGTCTGCGGTTTAGTCATAGAAGACCAGCTTCCAGAACAGCACCATACAAAGCCAGAGAATAGGGTATTCCACCGTCCAAGCACAATAAAAGCAGGAGGATTCATGCCTAATGGTAATGTATTCAAAGCTACATGGATGCTTACATCAAAAGAAAAGAATATCTTGTCAGCACGTAAGAAAATCGGAGCTATAACTGCAAGGCTAGACCTCCCAGAATACGTCTATAAGGAAGCTTGCAGTCTCTACAAGCAGGCAATTTACAGAGATTTAAGCGTCGGTAGAGACAATAATAGCTTGGTGTATGCTTGCATTTATGCAGCATGCCAGATAACAAGCCTTCCAAAAACAAAGAAAGAGATTATAAGATATGCAACAACTGTTCCACGAGGAATGATGAAGTCTTACAAGCTGCTTAGAGAGAAGTTCAATCTGAAAATAAACCTTTGCGACCCAGTTGAACTTTTGCATCAGTACACAACTAAGCTTAACATTAGCCCTAAGACTGAAATCAAAATCTGCAAGCTTGTTGAACGAATCAAGAAAACAAACCTTTTTGCAGGAAGACAGCCAGAATCAATAATAGCAGCAGCTATTTACCTTGAATGCAAACGTAACAACGAATTCAGAAGCCAGAGAGAAATCTCAGGAGCCGTCGGAGTTATAGAAATCACGATAAGGCACAGGTATCGGGAGATAGAAAAAGTAGAAACTTCTTAAAAACAATAGGAAAATTTAAATAGTACTTTCTTTGGGTACATTTGTAATCATTTGGGGTGATACTTATGGTAGATAATCAAAAAAAGAATGTTACTTTATATATGAATTCTGGATTATATGAAAAATATATCCACTATTGCAAAAAAGAAGGGTTGGCTCTATCAAGGCAAATAGAGAAGTTTATTGAAAAAGAGTTAATGAGAGAGTCAAAATAAGATGATAAACAAAGATATTGAGCCAAAAATATTTGAACGTTTAATTAATTCTGCTAAATTAACTAAATATAAAAATAAGTGTGAGTTTTGGGATATTAATGGTTCAAGCCAGAAGCTGGCATATCTTACACATAACTATTTTAGATATTTTGGAAAGTTTCCTTCAACTGTTGCGAAAAAACTTATTGAAGAATATACTTCAAAAGAGGAGGATGTAGTGGTAGATACTATGGTTGGTAGTGGAACTACTTTAGTAGAATCTGCACTAGCCAAGAGAAAAGCAATAGGTTTTGACGTTAATCCATTTTCAATATTACTCTCAAAAGTTAAAGTCACTAAAATAAACACAAAAAAATTAGATTTGGCTTTTGAAGAAATTAAATCCCGATTCAACAATATCAATCAAAAGAAAAGAAGTGACCTTATTCCTGATATGAGAAATATTGACCATTGGTTTGATAAGAAAGTACAAAAAGAATTGGCTAATATCAAATCAAGCGTGCTTAAATTAAAAGATGAGAAAGTTCGCGATTTTTTCTTAGTTAACTTTGCAGCTATATTACGAAGAGCATCGTGTGCAGGGTCTCAGACTGGTAGAATATTCCACGATAAAAACTGGGAATACCGGAACACCTACGAATTATTTGAGAAACATTATAATTTAATGAGAAATAGAATGGAAGAACTCAATGACCTCAAATTCCCAAAAATTAGTGCAAAACTATCAAATGCAAAAAAAGTATCTTTAGAAAATAATAGTTCTAAGTTAGTTATTTGCCATCCTCCATACTACAATTTGTACAAATTTTCACACACTAATAAGTTTGAGTTAGTATGGTTAGATTTTGATACAACTAAAGTAACTTCTCAGGAGGTGTTTGAAGGTTTTAAACTAGGGAATGTAGAGAAACATACAAAATATTTGGATGATATGTATGAAGTAATTGATGAAATGCATAGAATCATGTCAAAGGAGGGTACTGGTGCATTAATGTTAGGAGATTCTATAGTGCAGAAAAAAAGGGTTA
>JAEORY010000669.1 GCA_016840645.1 Candidatus Borrarchaeota archaeon
TTGTTTAGGATGCCCTGCTACATCAGCTTACAAGGGAAGCCTTGATTTTTGTTTAGAAGAAGAAGAAGAAGAAGAAAAAGAACCTGGGGAGACATCATCTAAAATCTAAGCCTAGTTTCAGATTGTCAAAGAGCACGACATATTTCCCGAATAGTTGAGAATTCTTTTAAGAACATAATTTCTACGTTTTATGTTTCAATTCAGATTCCTATTTTGCCGTTCTCGCCTTTTCTTGGCAGTATTTCACAATTTCTTGAGCCTGCTTTTCCAATAGATGTTGTTCATTACTTACTATCCGATTGCCGTGTAGATCCAGTACTTCTAAATTAGTGAGGTTTTCCAGTCCTTTGATCTCTTCAATCTGATTCCCACTGAGATCTAATCTTGTGAGATTAGTGAGAGCTTCCAAGCCCTTGATCTCTTTTATTCGATTACTACAAAGATCTAGTTCTTGCAATTTAGTGAGATGTTCCAAGCCCTTGATATCAGATATATCATTAATTCCTTTGTGACCCAGTTGTAGTACGCCGTGTTTAACATAGCATTTTTTTCCTTTAACCGTCACAAAATCCTCTGTCACCTGTCCCACCTTTTTTCGGAATGGAACTTGATTTCGTACATTACTTATCATTCATCAATTTGTTAAAACTAACCATTCAGAGTTATGAATTTCCATTTTATTTCCAAGACCAACAAAATCTATGTGAGATCTCCAATTTGCCTCCATATTGTTTTTTATCACAAAATACAAAGAAATGAATTCTATCAGTACCTGAGGACACTTAGACTTAGAACAATTACTCTTATTTTTGGTTTGTCTTTAACTTCCTTGTCATCAATCAAGTTCATCTATCCTCTTAAGTGACTTCAAACCAACTTGATTTTATATATCAACTATTAAATAAAGCACTCCACGCATTACATTTTTTTATGTCACTTTATCATTGGAAAGTTAGTTCCATACCTCAACTCTATGTGATTTATATATCGCAAGTGTAACAATCAGTTTATTGGAGGCATATTTCTGTGAGTATAGCTATTGAGGTAGAACAACTGACAAAATATTATGGCGAGCTCCTAGCGGTGGATCATATCAATTTTGAAGTTGAACAAGGAGAAATATTTGGATTTCTTGGACCAAATGGCGCAGGAAAAACGACAACTGTGAAAATGCTGATCGGAATTTCAAAGCCCAGTGAAGGCTCCGCGCGGATCTACGGATATGACATTCAAAAAGAAACAGCTTCTGCTAAGGAACTCATGGGCATCGTGCCAGAGATTTCAAATGGATATGTAGAACTCTCGACATGGGACAATTTAATGTTAATGGGAGAACTCTACGGTGTCCCTAAGGCTGTAAGAGAATCGAAGGCAAAAAATTTCTTAGAATTACTAGAGCTCTCCAAGAAGATCCACACAAAATTTAAAGCATTGTCTAAAGGTCTAAAACGCCGTGTGATACTAGCTATGGCGCTGTTAAACGATCCTAAAATTCTTTTTCTTGATGAGCCAACATCTGGACTAGACGTTCAGAGTACACGTATTATAAGAGACTTGATTCGAGAGTTCAATAAAAAGGGAACTACAGTTTTTTTAACGACTCATAACATCGAAGAAGCGAATCAATTGTGTGACAGAGTAGCTATAATAAATCATGGAAAAATAATTGCTATAGATAAGCCAGAGCACTTGAAGAACGCAATCCAAAGTGCCCAGTCGATCGAAGTAGCGTTTAACAAGTCTTCTAATCACATGAAAGTAGATCTAGAAACAATTAAGGGTGTTATCGAAGTAAGAAAGCTTGGCGATAAATTCAGGTTATACACCTCCCAGATAGATCCAGTACTTCGTGAACTCCATTCATATGCAACTAGCAATAATCTCCAATTTATTACGATAAACACGCTCGCACCTTCATTGGAAGATGTTTTTGTTAGGCTTACCTCTAAAACAAATCGTAAGTGAGGGCAAAGTTTATGAAAGTTGATCTTAAAAGAGAATTGCAAGGGATATACGCTATAGCTAAAAAGGATGTACGCATATATTATTTGAAAGGCCCGGTTCTTATTTTTGGAATTCTTTTCCCATTTTTCCTATTTCTTGCATTTTCCGTAGGAAGAAACCTCCCGCCACAAGCTCTTGTTCCTGGTATGATCTCTCTTACGATATTCTTTACATCCTCTTCTGTGACACCGGTCATAGCGCCATGGGAACGACGAACGAAAACCTTTGAACGGTTGATTTCTACGCCAGTCTCGTTGCATTCGGTCCTCATCGGCGATATTTTATCGGGCTTATTATTTGGCACATTTTTGGTAATAATTCCAATAATTCTCGGAGTTATTTTATTTGGAGCGAGTATAATCAGCGTAAATGCTTTGATAATCAGCATACCTTTGTCTGCATTTTGTTTCGCTTCACTTGGTACTCTATTCTCAGCCCTTCCAACAGATACACCATCTGAAATTATGACGTTAGCTAATTTAGTACGCTTGCCCCTCATTTTCATCAGTGGGGTTTTTATCCCCCTAGAACAGTTACCGGCCTGGGGACAAATAATTTCAGCACTTTCACCACTTACCTATGCGCACAACTTAAATAGATGTGCGTTTGAGGGGTATGCAGGACATAGCTGGACTATAAATGTAGTAATTCTTCTATGTTTTACGATCTTTCTTTTTGTAGCAGCATTAATAGCACATAAAAAGACTTTAGAAAGAGAATAATATCTCTCTAAATCACATGAAGAGTGTTTATT
>JAEORY010000052.1 GCA_016840645.1 Candidatus Borrarchaeota archaeon
GCCATCAGTTGTACGGAAAATACATAAAATTAAGCACCAAATGAGAAAAGCCTCATGAGACAATTACTTGCTATCATAGTTTTTGGCTTAGTACTAATGTGGATCTGTAAAAGCCTTAACTGGTATGGCTTACCGTTTTAGTAAAACCATTTCATTTAGCCCAGGAATGTTATGCCAAATAGCCTGGGCTAACTAAAGTAGTTTTGCCAAAAGGGGAATCAAAAATTGATTTTCCAAAACCAACAAAGGAGGTATTACATGAAAGATGCATTAACTAAAGCTGTGGAAAACATTATAGCTGAAAAAGCTAAAAAAGTAGCATTGGCTGAATGTGGTTGTCAAACTGAAAAGCTTTTTAAACTGGAAGACGCAATTAACAACATCTACGACCGGTTACATAATGTTGAATGTAGTTTTCGTAACTACAATTGTAGCTTGACTCGTTTATCAGAGCGTATTAAATCTTTGGAAGCAGATAACGAGTTTAATAATGCCGATACTAAAGTCGTTGAAAAAGTAGTTCCTGTACGTAGTGGTGAATTTTGGCCTGAATATGAAGATGCCTCTCTTCAAACTGAGTTCATTAATGCTATGCAAGAGATTGCTAACAAGCATGAACGTACAATTGGGGGCATTAGAGAGCGGATTAAAAGGAATGACCTTATAAACTGCTTATACGATTTCTGTTAACCCTACCAAAGGAGGAAGTATGGGAAATCATTCGGATTGGAGTCCTTCACGCTTGAAGCGTATTATTGAGTGTCCTGGTTCAGTGTCACTCATTAAGAAGCTGATACGTGATGGAAAAATACCTGAAGAAGGTAACCCCAGCGAGTATGCACAGCATGGAACTATGTTGCATGAAAAGTTTCAACTAATTGCATCAAAGAACTTAACATTAGATACTGCTAACTTGGAATTAGAAGATAGTGCTGCAGTAGCTGACTGTCTTGAGTTCTATAATAACCTCATGAAAAGCCTTGGGCATGGTAATTTTGCACATGGTCTTGAGACTGAGGTTAGCATGGAAGACTGGGGCTTGCCTGAAGTATTTGGAACAGCAGATGTCTTTATTTACGACTTAACCACTCAGCATATGCATGTGGTTGATTGGAAATTTGGACATACCTGGGTCAGTCCTTATAAGAACCCACAACTGATGGCTTATGCAGCAGGTTTAATAAGCTGGCCGACACCTGTTAAGAAAATCACAGTCTATATCGGTCAGCCTGCTCATGACAACTTCGAGGATTATTCTTTTGGTATAGATGATCTATATGAATGGGTTCATGGGACTCTTGCAGTAGCAATCGGAAAAAGCCGTAGAATTCAATCAGAATTCAATCCAGGAGATGAACAATGTAAGTGGTGTGAAGCTGCTACTCACTGCCCAGCTTATATTGGTCATGCTCAGTATAAAGCCATTGAAGCTTTTAAGCTAGATGACTTAGAGATTGGGGATGTTACACCTGAAATGATCCTCAGTCTCTTAGACTCAGAGCCCCTCTTGAAAGGTATCTTCAAAAGATTTAAAGACCACATCCAAAATGAGCTGGAAAGTGGGCGAGATTTTCCAGGTATGAAACTGGTAACCGGTAAAGCAAATCGTAAATGGAAATATTCTGAAACTGCTATTGCAAAATGGCTGGCTAAGTATACAGAAATTGACGATATCTATCGGAGTAAATTAGTTTCCCCAGCTCAAGCAGAACAATTACAACGGTCTTTGAAAAAGAATGACAAGTTCCAAAAGCTTTTTCATAAGCCAAAGGGAAAAGTCTCTATTGCTAGAGATACTGATTCCCGACCTGCATTACCAAGTGCTTCTGCAGCACGGGAAGCTTTTGACAAGTTCATAGACTCTGAATTTACTTGATTAGTTTTTGGCGCTGCGCGTTTACTTTTGGCGATTTTTGTGCTATTATTATTAGTGAATGGTCGCAGTAATTATTATAACTTCCAATTAAAGGAGAAGTACCATGGCAATGAGAGACCAAATTTATGACGCTATCATGAAAGGCGGAGCAACCCGTGAAAGTCTGTTGAAACTTACCGGTACCACAGAAAAAGGATTGGCTTCCCAATTCACGTATCTGCGGATGTTGGGTAAATGCCCGATGAAACAAGATGACGGAACCTTCAAGATCGTTTCTGCTGAAGAGTGGGCCGCCCACAAAACCACGCGAACTCCCACCAAGATTCTTTCTCCGAAAGACCGGGTCATGAAAGCAGAAAAACGGGTTCAGCGGGCCACCACAGCTTTCGACAATGCCAAAAAGAAAGCTGAATCCACTCCGGATGACAAGCTGTCCGAGCTGAAGTATCAGAAAGCCGATGCTGAGCTTCAGATCGCCGAGATTGAACTCGGTATCGCTGAAGAGGCCTATCGAGATGCCCCTCCTGAAGACGAACTCCCGGATGAAATTACGGAAGAAACGGAACAGACGGAACCGGCTGATTTGGCTGAAGCCAAAAAGTCGCCTGAAGATGTCGACCCTGGCGATGACGAGTTGAAAGAACTGGAAGACGAGTTGGAAGGTGAACTCGAATAATTTAGTTTTTTCAGATAATTTAAAATGGTGTTCCTGAGGCTCTCGGGAGCGCCATTTTTTATTCTAAGGACTGGAAATGACGAAACATATAGATGGAAAACCTAAAATTGAGCTAGTAGAACCAGATTTTATCATTGAAGTGGCTAAAGTTTTAACTCATGGAGCTAATAGATACGGTGTTGAAGATTGGAAAAATACCGAAAATGCTAGAAATGAGTATTACGGAGCAGCTCAGCGTCATCTGCTAGCTTACCGCAAAGGTAAAACAGCTAGCCCTGAAGGCTTTAGCCATTTAGCTCATGCTGCAGCTAATATAATGTTCCTTCATTGGATAGAAAGAGGTGGTGATGATTAAATCGTATACCGATATGCAGATAGAAATTATTGATAAGCATTCACGACCTAATGTCATAACTGGTTTAGCATGTGATATTACAATGAAGCGTAAGCTTGCTAAAGACAATCTCCCTGGCATTAGCTTTTATCGCTTTATACTTAAAGCAGAACATACTTCTGTTCTGGAACATCCTCACATCATATTTCTTATTACTGGGGTCTCGCGGTCTTTTATGTCTCAAATTACTCGTACTAGAATTGCGGGTTATACGATATCAAGCCAGCATTACCAACTGTATGAGGACTATGACGACATTTTGATGCCTGACCCACCATTCCTTTTAAAAGAAGGAATTAAAATGTGTAATCAACAGTATGGAGCTCTGATTGAACTTGGAGTTCCTAGAGAAGAGGCTAGACAAACTTTGCCTGGGTCTAAAGCAGTTAATATTCTTTGGACCGTAAATGGGCATACTTTGTTTCATTTTCTTCGATCTCGCCTTTGTTTTCGTAATGTTTTGGAGATGCGCCTTTTTGCTGAAAAAATCATGATGATTGCATTAGATTGGTGGCCTGAGTTATTTTCTCTTGTTGGCCCACCTTGCATCATGGATGGGAAATGCAATCAAGGCCATATGCGTTGTGACGGCAAAGGCGTAAAACAAGTCTGGGGTAAACCTAGGGAAGGCGGCCTTCTTGGATATTAAAACTATTTTTCATCAGATTAATAACTATCATAAAGAGTTAGGTTATGGTGATAGCAGGTATAGCGAGATGTCTATGGAACAGAAAATGCAGCACTTTCGCGACCATAGCTTTGCGTTATTCCAAGAAGTAGCCGAGCTCTCGGATTCTATGCCCTGGAAACCTTGGCGTTCCATTGATTCTCAAAGCACTGATATCGCTAATGTGCGAGTCGAAATCGTCGATTGCTTATTCTTTTTGGGATCGCTCATGGAAATCTGTGGAATAACGCCTGAAGACGTTGAATTTGAATTTACAGAAAAACTTCTTGAAAATTATAAACGAATTAAAACTGGCTACAATAATAGGCCGAAGGACCGAAAATGAATATCATTATTACATTTGGCCAAGGGCATGCTCATCATGTAAATGGTAAACTCTTTCATCCAAATAACGTAGCTGTAATTAAGTGTGAATCTCATACTGAAGGCCGTGAAATTGCTTTTGAGGCCTTTGGACCCAAATGGTGTTTTTCGCATGACGAAGAAGTATTCGACAAAGAAGGCAGAATCAAGTATTTTCCAGAGGGTAAAGTACCCTTAAACTTTTAAAGGAGGTGATACAAATGGCCAAAATTAGAACTGTAAGAGTTGAGTATGGCCGTACTGTACAAACGGCCCCATATGAGAGTCTAAAGTTTCATCTTGCAATCGAGAAAGATCTTGAACCGGAAGATGATGTAAAAACGGAAATTAAAAAAACGGCAGCAGGTATGTCTGCATACGTTAAAAATGCAATTAAAAAAGAAATGGAGAAATTATGATAACTGGTAAAGTAAGACTGTCCTATCTTCAGGCTTTGGAACCCAAAGAAAATTTGTCTGGCCTTATGAAATACTCGGTTTGTTGTCTTATCCCTAAAGAAGATGAAAAAACCATGAAACAAGTTGAAAAGGCCGTTGATGCCGCTATTAAAAAGGGTATCAAAGACGGAAAGTTCTCCAAAGCTCATGTTCCTACACTTAAGCTTCCTGTTCGTGATGGTGATTTGGAACATGAAGCTGGTACTCGTGGAGAAGAATATAAAGGATGTTGGTTCTTCAATTGTTCTGGAGACAAGCGTCCTGGTATTATCGATAAAACTGGAGCTCCGATTTTCGACGAAGATGTCGTTTATAGCGGAACTTATGGGCGCGTCGATGTTGGATTCTTCCCTTACAATAGGAAAGGTTCTCGGGGTGTTGGGGTTGGTTTTAATAACCTCATGATCCTGGGTGGCGGTGAACGTCTTGATGGCCGTCAGTCTGCCGAAGAAGCTTTTGCTCAGTATGTTGAAGATGAAGATACTGAGGTTGAGGGCGATTTGGAATAACCTAACTATGTGGCGGAGGGGAAACCCTCCGTCACTAGGAGACCAAATGTATCGAAATCCCGAATATCCCGCCGAAATTATGCCGATATATCCCCATGGAACAAATAGCACTATGTTTACTGACTGTTGTCGTGTAGCTATATGTAATGACGAAAAACGTTGCCCTAAATGCAATCGTTTAGTTATTGGACATGATGCTAAAACTCCTGAGAAACGTGGCCGTATTAGATGGGAAAACGCAACTAAAAGATGGAGTCGAACTATACATGTCACTCATTGAACTAGACTTTGAAACTAGATCAGAGTACGATATAAACAAAGTTGGCAGTATGAAATATTTGCGTAGTAAAGATGCTGATATCGTCTGCCTTGCATATAAAATTGATTTTCAGGAAACAAAACTGTGGGTTCCAGGTAATCCGCTTCCTGATTGTGTAACTAATATCGAGAACTCCTCATATTATGCTTTTAACGCTTTGTTTGACTATCGTGTATGGAATCTTCTTGGTAGAAAGTATGGGTTCCCTAAAATTAAACTTAAACAATGGATTGATGTTATGGCACTTTGTGGCCGGTTTACTTATCATCAATCATTAGAAAAAGCCGGGGATGACTTAAACCTCAAAATCAAAAAGCAGAAAAACGGCAAGGCTCTGATGAAAAAGATTTGTCAGCCTCCGTATAGGTACTCTAATCGTGATTTAATGCAATTTTATGATTACTGTATCGCTGATGTAGATTCTATGCATGAAATGATTCAAGCTTTACCAGCTTCTAAACTTACGGATCTTGAGCAACAAATCTGGGAACTCACAATGAAGATTAACAATACTGGAGTTCCTGTTGATATTCCTGCTTGTAAACAGATTCTTAAAGTTGTTGAGGCTTATAAGCTTGAACAGAACACTTTACTACCGTCTTATACTGATAACCGTATTTCTAAAGCGACCCAAACTAAACGTATTACAGACTGGGTTCGCAGTAAAGGAGTTACACTCCCTAACTTACAAGCAAAAACTGTTGAAGATACACTCAACCAAAAAGATCTTCCTGCTGATGTGCGCAAAGTTCTAGAACTCAGAAGAGATTTAGGCCGGTCTTCAACTGCTAAATTTGTCAAAATCCTTGATCAAGCTTATGCCGGTAAAGTATTTGATAATCTACGTTATTACGGCGCAAATACTGGTCGTTGGGCTGGTATGGGCTTTCAGTTACATAACCTACCTCGATCTAAAGTCGTAGATGCTGATCCAATTATTGAGTCTTTTATGGATTTATCAGTTATCGAAGACAATCCAGTTGAGAAAGCAAAAAGCATTATTCGAGGCATGATCAAAGCTCCTAAAGGCCAAGCACTAGTTGCAGCTGACTATCATGCTGTTGAGTATGTTGGTTTGTCTTGGGCAACAAAAGATTATGACGCACTTGAGCGCTTTAGAAATGGCTTTGACCAGTATATTGATATGGCCTCTTTCTACTATGAAAAACCGTATGATGATATCACTGATGATGAACGAGCATTCGGAAAAATGATTATCCTCGGTTGTGGATACGGCTTAGGATGGAAAGGCTTCATTAAGAATGCCGAAGGGTGGGGCGTATACCTGTCCCCCACACAAGCTAAATCTGGAGTCGATGCATACCGCATTAAGTACAAGAAAGTAAAATCTTTTTGGTATAGCTGCGCTAAAGCTGCTATGATTGCTATTCGGAATCCTGGTAAAACTTATACAGTTCATGACTGTAAATTCCGTTGTATAGCAGATCGCAATAAAACTAGGTGGCTTCAACTTACTCTCCCATCTGGCCGTAATCTTTATTATAATCAGCCTATTATCCAAGATGGAGATTTCGGTGATGAAGTTGCTGCAATGGGCATCAATCCTTATACCAAAAAATGGATGTACTTAAAAGTTATCCCAGGTCGCTTTGTTGAGAATATAATCCAGGCATTATGCCGAGACCTGCTTGCTTACGGTAAGATTAAACTCGATGAAGCTGGCTATAAATTAATTGGTTCTGTGCATGATGAAGTTCTAGTTCTGTTAACTCAACATGGCAATGAGCCAGAGTATTGTCAGTATCATTTAGATAATATCTGTAAAATCATGTGCAAAAAACCGGCTTGGGCTAAAGGATTCCCATTAACTGCTGAAGGATTTTATGGCAAACGTTATAGGAAAATGTAAAATGAGATGCAATAAATGTGGACGGTGGTATGATAAGCCAGAAAAAGGATTTTATTATGTCAACAACCGGGGATGGATCAAACCTTGTAAAACTTGCAGATCTGAGTATGATAAAGAACGCAGGAAAAGAATCCAATTTGAGAGAGCGAGATATAGAGAATTATCTGGTGAGGAAGATTGCTAGCCTAGGTGGTAAGTCCTATAAATTTAGTTCTCCAAGTAATAGAGCTGTTCCTGATCGAATTTGTTTTTTCCCATATGGAATAATAAATTTAGTTGAATGCAAAGCACCAGGTAAAACTGTTACACAAATGCAAGCCAAAGTGATTAAGTTTCTTAGGCATCTTGAAGCGGAAGTTCTCGTTGTTGATACCAAAGAAAAAGTTGACATTTACATTAATATAATGAAGGAGAAGATCAATGAGTTTGCCAAGTCTAAATAGTGATGATGCCTACACACTAACACGAAGAGTTTCTGAAGCAGGTGGCTACCATCGTAAAATGGACGTTTTAGGAAGTGAACCAGGTATTCAACAGTATCTTATGGCCGCATACAACCCATATAAAAAATACTTCTTCCGAAAAATCCCAAAGCATTCCATTATGGTACGCGGTAAAAACCAGTTTGATAAAGAGACATGGGATATTTTGAAAGACCTTTCTTCAAGGCAGCTTTCTGGTAATCTGGCAAAAAGCATTATTCTGACTCATGTAGAAAATTTGACTCCAAAGTCAGCAATGCTTTTTTATCGTATTGTAACCAAAGACTTGCGTATCGGTTTAGCAGCTAAGTCAATTAATAGAGTTTTCCAGAATCTTATTCCCACTCATGAAGTTATGCTAGCTAAGCTTTTCGAACCTCATCGACTTACCTTTCCTTGTTATGCATCCCCAAAAATTGATGGTGTAAGAGCTATTTTTAAATACGGGGAATTCTATTCACGTGGAGGCTATATTTACTCTGGTCTTGAGCGCTTGAAAAATCAGCTTAATGAACTATATGATGGTGCCCCTCCTCAATTAGATGGTGAACTTTGGATCCCAGGTTTAACATTTCAGGAAAGTTCAGGCCGTATTAGATCAGGAGCTAAAACTCCAGATGCATTTTTTGAGATTTTCGAAATGCCAGATTATAAGGCACCGTTTCCTGAGCGCTTAATGGTTATGGCAGATATTAGGTCAGAAAATATCCATCCAATTATTCACTTCCAAATGAATAGCCTTAAAGACGTATCCAGATTCTATGTGGATGCTCAAGCTAATGGCTATGAGGGCGCTGTCATTAAGTCTTTTGACTATGAATATAAAAGTACTCGCTCTTACGACTGGATGAAGATGAAAGATACTTTGACATACGACAGCAAAGTACTTAACATCTTTGAAGGCAAAGGTAAATATGCTAATAATTGTGGTGGAGTTATTATCGAATTCAAAGGCCGTAAAGTTCGAGTAGGGAGCGGTTTTACCGATTCTGAACGTAAAGCTTTTTGGACAGATCCAAGTGCTATAATCGGTAGGACTATCGAAATTCACTATATGGAAGAAACAGATGACGGCTCCATGCGCCATCCTCGCTTTTTTACCTTTAGGCCTGATAAGGATTAATATGAAATCTTTTCTGATTGGATTCTTTTTGGCAGTACTTTGGGCCATTGTAATAGCTGATATAGTCCAGAGTTTAATGGGCGGGAAACCCTTATTTTGAAGTCTGAGCCTTGTTATCGAGCATATGTTCAAAATAATATTCGTAATAATTTCAATTACTTAGACGTTTTGAACATATGCTCAAATTGATTAGGATGCGAATAGGTTAGCCTATAATTTTAGCCTTATATAGTATAAAGCCCCTTAAAATATAGGTACCAGAAAGGATATTTAATGCCAACTGACAGAGTTACATTGACAAATTTCACAGAAGATGCCTTTAAAAAGGACCCCAAGTCTAGGAAAAAGAAGCCTAAACCTTCTCTTGTAGTTCACAGATTGAGAATTAAATACGCTGCTATTAAGCATCGATGTTATGTAAAAACAAGTAAACACTATAAAAGTTGCGGTGGAAAAGGTATTCAGTTATATAAGCCTTGGTTAGAAGACCGGCAAAAGTTTGTTGACTGGGCAATAAAAGCTGGTTATATATTAGGACAAGCTTTGGTTCGTAAAGATGCTACAAAAGACTTTACTCCAGACAACTGTTATTTTAAATAAGGAAACCTTTATTAATGAGCCAGTTACAATTACATGAGTATCAAGAAAGAGCAATAAAATTTTCACTAACTCATCAAACCGTTTATCTTGCGATTGATATGGGGTTAGGCAAGACCGCGATAGCCTTAAAAGCCATTGAAGAATCTGGACAAAAAGCATTTGTATTTGCGCCTCTTCAAGCTATGTTAAATACTTGGCCAGAAGAAATAGCTAAATGGACACCCAATCTTTCTTATGATATTTTACATGGCCCTACCAAAAATGAAGTATTACGTTCGTCAAAAGCTGATATTTTACTGATGAACTATGACGGCTTAAAATGGTTTGCAAAAGCTTTAGCCGGTAAAGGTATTACTTGGACTAAGCGAGCTGTTGTTTTTGATGAAGCTTCAATGATTAAGTCCTCTACAACTCTTCGTTTCAAAACTTTGAAGAAAGCTTTTCCTTTGTGGACTGATTTAAAGCTTGCTTTGTCTGCGACCCCTGCGCCAAATGGCTATGCTGACTTATGGTCTCAATACTTTTTACTCGATAAAGGGGCCCGCTTATTTTCATCTTTTTATCGTTACCGTGGCCATTATTTTATTTATACTGGTCCGCCTCTTTACAAAACAATTCCTCGTACTGGTTCTGATAAAAGGATACAAGCAAAAATCCAAGATATTACTTTTAGGCTAGATGCTAAAGATTATCTTAAAATGCCTGAGTATATTTCTAATGAGATCCCGATTGAAATGCCAAAGAAACTTCAAGCCAAGTATAAAGAACTTGAAGAGAATTTCTTTTTAGAATTTGAGGCGGGTGAAGCCACAGCATTTAGTGCCGCAGCTTTGTCGATGAAGTTAAGGCAGTTTATCCAAGGCGCAACGTACCTAGATGTTGATCCTACAAAGCCTAAAGGCCCGCGTGCATTTGAAGTTATACATCAACAAAAAGTTGAAGCCTTAAAAGCTTTATTAGAGACATCAGCCGGTCATCCTATTTTATGTGCCATTCAATTTAAGTTTGAATTAGCGATGATAAACCAAGCTTTGAAAAAGCAATTTAAAAATGGGGTACCAGTAATTGCAGGCGGTGTGCCTACTAAAATCACCAAACAACATATGAAAAATTGGAATTCGGGAAACCTTCCTCTTCTTCTGTGTCATCCTGCTAGCTTAGGCCATGGTGTAAATCTCCAAGCGGGCGGCCATATTATTCTTTGGTTTGGTCTTTCATGGAACTTAGAACACTATACACAGTTAAATGGAAGAATATACCGGCAAGGGCAGAAGCAAGCTGTTATTAGTAACCACTTAGTAATGAAAGGATCAATA
This sequence comes from Candidatus Borrarchaeota archaeon, assembly GCA_016840645.1. Next base: position 10,654 of record JAEORY010000052.1, read on the forward strand.
GATGAGAGGATCATAAAAGTTTTACGGCAAAAAGGAGCTACTCAACAACAACTTTTAGACGCACTCAAGCGAGGTTAAAAATGTGTGAAGAAAACGTTACCAAAAAGAGATGTTTCATTTTGAAAACTTTAGAGGAAAGTGCTATGCTTAAAAAGTTTTGCCCTTTAAGTAGGAGAACTTGTCGGAAGGATTGTATGGCTTTTCGAGTAGCTCGGTTTGACAAGATTACTCCAGACCCAGACCCCGCCGTGGTAGATAAACCGAAGTATAACTACCATTCACCATACTGTGCTAGTCCAGTTATAGATGGTGTAATATATGTGGAGCACGGAAACTCATGCATGTAACTCGAGAAGAATTCTTACAGCTCTTTGGACAAGCATTAAATGGAGCTATGGCAAACCCCGCAAATGGCTACACTATATGGGACAGTTACCAGCGTCAACAGTTGATGCAAGGTCTTGTAGCTGACTTACTTTTGGTTGTTCCTATGATACCCGAGGAGGAGATAGAAAATGATTAAAGCTAGCAGTCAAAACGTCCACAGTATTAAAATAACCCCAGCTTGTAATGGCGGTTACATTGTAAATGTCGGCTGTGAAGTTTTTATTATGGAAAACAAGCCAGAAAAAATTAAAGATATGTGTACTGAAATTGCAGAATACTTGATTTGCCCAGAAAGGTACCAACAAGAATTTTCTCACCTTAAATACGGGGAAGACACAGTAGGGCCAGACCCACAACCAGTAGAGCCGTTAGGTAGGTAATGGAGCAGCAGGGGATATGGAAGCCAGTTAAACCATATCCCCTGCCTAAGGAGCCCCTCCGAAGACCCCTATTCTAAGGTATAGCCCTTATGCCGCTTTTTCTTTGGTTTCCACCCAGTTTTCCGTAAGGTCCCATAAATATATGCTGCCTTTTTCTTGCCTTTAAGACCTTTTTTCTTAGCGGCTTTGCGGAGAGCTTTTTCCATCTTTTTTGGCATTAGTCGTTATCCGGTATGTCAAAAGTTGACCGAATCAATTTACAGATTGGCAACACCGCTTTATCATCATACTTATTCTCGGTATCCTGGACGAAATCTTCGATAAAGTCCAGAAAAGTATCGACTGCCTTTCTCAGGAGCTCAGGAGTGAGCATTTCCAAAAGAACTGAAATTAACTGTTGAATCAGCATTGCTTTTACGTTCATACTTCCTCCTATTTATTAATTACGATTACTGCTACTCCTTGTGGCGCATCAATAGTTATAATAATTGGTCTGAGAACTGTTATAGGATCGGCCCACCTTGAATAAATTCCCCATTTAGTAAAGCTAACTACCGTTACATACTGGTCTTGATTTGTAACCCCGTCCCATAGCTCTGTTACAGGTACTGTAATTGCAGGAGGATTTACTAAAGGATCAGTGTGGGATATTGTTCGTATAACTTCGTAATCGCCAGTAGCTTTCATAGACCTTTGAAGATTCCAGCCAACAATACGTTCAGGATCAGTATTATTCCATGTGAAGATATAGTTATCGCCTACTACTTCCATTTGTAATACAGCCTTAGCTGGTCGAGTCATATTAGATTCCCAAGTTGCTACTTCAGAATCTTCGCTAAAGTGTTCCTTACTATCTATTTCAGCATAAGCTCGTGCAACTAAATACATAGTTTTATTTACAAAAGCTTCTGCAGGATATTCAATAATTGTTTCAATAGGTATACTGTTACCGTCTTCATCATACTGCTGATCTACGATTTTTACTGGCTTAGCATAGTCAAATGTATTTACAGTATCAGAAATATAAAAATAAACTTTTTGCCAATTCTCTTTTCCATTAGCTTCATTATCCACTTTATTATTAGCATCCCAAGTAACTTGAACTTGAACTTGGACTGTTTCTTGAGCTATTGGTGTTTCAGGGCTAAGCAGTAATAAAAATAGAACTGGGATTAAAGTAGTTATTTTCATTTATGGTGAATCCTTATATCTTCGAGAATTTCTTTTACGATTTCTTCTCTAGTAGCAGATCTTCTCTTCATCATATTAACTTCTTCGCGGGTATAAGTTTTTAACTCATGAACATCTTCTTGAATTTTCTGGGTCTTATTAATTAAGCGCTCCTGAACAACTTCTATATTATGTAACTTTTTAATAGCTGTATTAGAGCTAACTATAGATAGGGAAAACAAACTAACAACTGTAGTTATAATTAAACTTATTGCCCATTTAAAAGACATAAAAGGCACTGGTTTAAGGTTCTCTAAATTGTCAATTCGTTTTCCCATATCAATAAATAGAACTTCATGGGCTCGGTGATCAATACAAGCCCGTCGCTCTATTCCATCCCAGTTATTACCGTTATTTTTTGCTGTCATTTTCAGTAATAGCTCTCAAAATCGTAGCCTCTGCCAAAGAAAGATTTGGCCATGAAGCCTTAATTGCGACTTTTTGTCCAGGGATCTCAATTTCTACAGCATTCAGCTTATTGATAGCCTCCTGGGCTCTAACTGAAGATTCAGGATCTGGATACTGTACTTGGCCGTTAGGTTGTATTTTTCCACCTGTATCTTCGATGACTTTCTGAAGTTGCGGATTATATACCTGTAGCTTATTTTGAATCTCTTGCACAATATCCGCTAACCGAAAAGCGTCATCAATTGGAAACTGCCGTTCAGGATCTGCAAAAAGTTTTCCGACAATGGGTGAATTAAAGGCACTGGCTTGAGCGTTAGTCAATTTAATCATGGTTCTTCCTTTCATTGGAGGGTTGTTAAGTTGGGTTAAATCCCCAACCGGTTAAATAAATATAAAAATCTGTTGTATTCACACCTACTGGTATTGCATTCCATGCTAAATCAAAACGTAGGCTACTGTCAACGGGAATTTTAATTCCACAATTCACTTGTGCCATTGCTGCATTAGCACTTGAATCTTCATATGTAACAAGCTTAGAAATGTTAGTTGCTGGCCCCTCACCCACTGAAGAGCCTGTTTGTCTTACGTATACTTTAGAAGTTACTTTAACACCAGCACCAGCTAATGAATCTTCGCATTGATGCTGTATCTTAATTTCAATCCAATCTACGTCTGTTGGCACATCGTCTAATGCGGTCCAGATAGCAGAGGCACCACTTCCAGTAGGGCCAACACTAAACCAAGTGGTGGGTAAACCGGAATAATTTAAGTGAGTAGTACTAATAACAGGATCAC
>JAEORY010000053.1 GCA_016840645.1 Candidatus Borrarchaeota archaeon
TCCGGTATAAGGTAATTTCTGAGCATTAGGATTGTCCATAGACACATGCTGATATTCAACGGGTTGTATCCCAACATAAATATCCTCACCGATCCTATATCCTTCCCAAACTTCTATAATCCAATCCCAAGTTATATCCTCACCTTCTTCAGGTTTATAGGTCTCATCCACGATCATCTCTTGCTCTTCGCCATTTTGATCAATGAAATTCAAGAACCCAACTTTCTTAAAAGACTTCCATACGGCATGCCAAACGCTTATCAAAGTCCCTTCCAAATTTTCTTCCCTGGAAAGTTCGCTATGAGTTCTATCCCTATAATAAATAGTCTGAGTATTAACTTCACTACCAGTACCGGATGTCTGAGAAGAAGACTGTGGTCCCTGACCTACCAAATCTAATACCTTATCAAGATCAGACGGTGTCATTATGTCGTTAAATCTATCATAGATCGATGCCGGGCTCAAGTACATTTTCCTAAGAGCCCAATCACCATCTTCAATAAATTCTAAATCCGGATCAGGATCATATGAGAAACGCATGGGATTAACCCTTTCTAAAATAGGCTCCCCAAATACCGTTCCTATGTAATAAATCTCTTCACCAGCTATGAGAGCATCTTTCCAACCTTTAAGGAATTCATTGCGTAACTTAAGATTTTCACGTAAATATTCCAAAGTATGATATGCCTGTTGTTCTACAATATCATTATAGTCATACAACATATAATTTTCAATCTCCGATAGTTGTTCCTCAGTAGCAAGTTGATTGGCACTACCGCCACTCAGCATTTCGCCGATTCGCTCACTTACATAATTCATAAGCAAATCCTTACGCTCCTGCTGAACCTTGCTGACAGCATCCTCATTAGTTTGTATAACTCTTATACTGTCAGGACGCTTGCTTTCCTCTCCTAACAGAAGGTCAACCTTAGGCCTAATAATGTTGAAATTCTGCAAAGATGCTGGAAATCCATCCTCAACTTTGTACGGGTCCGTTACATATTTGAGATCTTTTTCGTCGAATACACTGTTATAGAGATCGTACGCTATACGCATACGGTCTACACGAGTTTGACCACCGACAACTCCTGTGGTGGCCTCGCGAGCAATTATAGCATCAACGCTCGTTTCCCTCCAATCTTTATTCTTTTTTGACAGAGGTAACTTTTGCACTGGAAAAGGCACCAATGTATATGGTGAAATTGTTGCCATAATTATTTAATTAAACATGTTTAAATTATAACCACGATTGTGGTAATTTTTTATAATCCCTAAATAAGCCATCATCTAATATTAATCTTCTATTCTTTTCTATTCCCTCCTTTTTCTTTACATGAAGATGATGAAGTTGTGCTTTATAAATCATTATCATCATTAAAGCAATGACTCTGTCAAAGTTGCCTTCGTCATTGTAGGATATTAATTCCTCTAGTAATGGTTCCGATAATATCCTTGTAATATTTTTCTTCCCAGGTTCGTGCTCCTCATTCAACCAGTCCCGTATCTGTATCTCGGCCCAATCCTTGATGCCCTGAACCATGTGTACACCTTTTCTACGTTGAACTTTGCTGTCTTTTATAATCTCACTGATATAATCTGGCTGATCAGCAAGCAAATAATCCTGACTCTTAGACTGGAAATACGGGTAAATACCCTTTCTTTCGTTCTCGAATAAAACAGTAGCACGATAATATATCATCAATTTTCTGACATTCTCATAGTACTCTTCAGCAGTATCTGGCCTGCCAGTATACTCAGCCACTATAACATCAAAGTAAGATTCGAAATCTTGGAACCGCTTATAAACAAAAGTAGAACCTAAAGAATCAGTCCCGGCCTTGTCGTGGTCATAGGGGTCGCAACCGGCTATATATAAACCATAAGGGGGATCTGGTACCGGGTGTTCCCATATAACAATCTGGCCTGATGGGTCGTCGTCGCGGGTAAGCTTATATTTAGTTATGTCTTTTGGTGAACTAGCTGGTACCCAATTTAATTCGCCATCAGCACTGAAAATCAAATCCCCAACCTGCTTATAATTTGCTATATCCTTATGGGTCCTTATGTACGCTAGATGCCTGGCTAATTCGGTTTTTGGGAAAATATTACCGTACAACTGCAGAGTGGCCTCCATAGGAGTAAACGGTCTCTCTGCTATATACCTGTCAACAGCTCTTTTATCACTAGCATTTTCTACTACTATTTGACGCTTCTTTGTAGCAAAAGCCCTGGCTAGTAGTAGCTCAGAATTACCGTCCTTGTCCATGAGAGGTTTTCCCTCATCTTCAACGGTCATGTTGACATATTCAGGAACAAAAAAACCACAAGGTTTAGTAGCTCCTTCATCCCAACTATTCTCTAATGGTAAAGCATTGTAAGCGTCTGGCTCATAAAACAAATCTTTCAGCCCTTCATAGTCACCTTCTTCAGTACCACCAGTACCGAATGCGATCATCAGACCGAAGGCTACGCCATCTTCCTCGACCGACGGCTGCGCGATCTGCCACGCTTGTTTGAGCCCAGGAAACTTACCGGCCTCTTCCCAAAGTATGAGCTTGCCCCTTTTACCACGCGCTTTCTGCGGGTCGTTTTTAAGGGTGATGCCCATGATCTCCGACTTGTACCCGACTTCTGTTTTAACACCATCAATATCAATAACTATAGACGCACGCTTATGAATTTTGGTGTCAGTTTTTTGACGTTTCTTATACCAAGCTGTGTTGGCATCCACGAAATCCATGAAGTCCCACGCCTTGGTTAAAATACCATCCTTGAGCAAAAATTCAGCTTCAGCGGCGATGGCGTAAGAATTACTCTCTGGTATCAAGTAGAAATTCCTGCACAACATGGAAGCACACTTAAAGGAGTAGCCCTTACCCCTAGCTTTCAACACAACTAGGTGTTTGCCCTGTGTCTCGGCTTCTTCTACTGCATTAAAGAAATAGTAGTCCCAATCATAAAACTTGGGGAACCCTCTCTCCCTAGCTTTTATAGTTTTCTTTTGGCCACTTCTGAGCGTTACTTCTTTTTCTTTGACAATAATAATCTGACAATAATTGACATAAAAATAATTATAACCAGTTATGAAATCACCGTCCTCAGCCGTATACCCTTCTATACAACGACGACGTTCTTCATTCCAATATTCCTTATAAGCAGTAGTGCCACGAGGGGCTGCAGTATAGAACCCCATGCGTTGAAAATTAATGGCCGCTTGCCTAAACTTATCACTATTATTGACCTTCTTGTAACCTATCAATTTCTTCTCCCCCTATTATTTCGATATCTGGATACTGCCTTCTGAAAGATTTAACATACTCCTTGAAATTAAATCCCCAATACTCACATTGTTCCTTTAGTTCCTCTATTCTTACGTACAAATTTCCCATTAGTCTTCATCTGGTATTTCATAATCACCAATCTCAGAACCACCACGTGCGCGACTCTGTTCAAGTTGCTCCTTCTGTACCTGTCGTTCAAGCATATCAAGAGACTTGACGATACCGCCAATCTCTTTCAAATTTCGACTCACATCAGAAGCTGTATATTCGAATCTGCCCTCCCTATCCTTTTTATTAAGGTTAACACCAAAAAACCAGTCTGTCAATTGATCGGCAGCAAACTTACCAGCACGCAAAAGACGAGTATTAGTCGTCTCTCTAAACTCCTTGTAACGCTCGATTGCGTTCTCCAAGAGCTCATCAAGTTCATAATCCTCGTCCCCTAAAAAATCACCCTTGAGAACTTTCAGTCGTTGGTCCTCGGGGTAAGCTTCAAAGTAAGGTGACTTATAGTCACACAGAAAGGCCACGAATGATATTTCCCTCGTCGCCCTATCTTTAGTTTTAGTCTTGTCTCTATCCCATAGTACCTTAAAAGGCGGGATAGCCAGGGATTCCTCGCTTATTGTGATTTTCCCTGCTTGTATATCAAAGAGTTTTGCCATGCTATATATTGAGATAGGCTCTTAACTTTAAAAGCCTCAACATAGTCCCTTAGCTCCCTGATTTTCTCTACGTCTTTTAACGCTTTTTCAGCAGCCACATCGTGACCACTAATCATTTTAATACTGTCAACTAGCTCTGGCGTCAGGTCCCCACCCAACACAAAAGCTACTAATATCTTATTATAAACAATATGCCACCGCTCTACCGTAAACCTACTCCCCTTATTGATAAACCAATGACCATGTTCAATCCTTGTATCCACTTTATTGCTACCGCCAAACATCCAATTTTTGATACTAATATAAGGCTCTAAAGTTCCCCAATACAAATGTCCTTCAAATCCCCTCAAGTACTCATACCATTTTTTCTTAATGGCGTAACAACCACCAAGTACACAAGGTACTTCAACAACAGAATCTTCCCCCAAAGGTTTAGCTAACCACCTGGTTTGAAAAACTGACTTAAAATCCTCAGGAGAATTAGGCACATCCTCACTAGTGACAAAAGGAATTATACGTGCCCCATAACCTTCGACCAAACCGGGGTCATTTATATCCCAAGCGTGCTCGTGTAAATTAAGGCATTTACCGCAAATTATAGCCTCATCGTCATGGATAAGATCTGCCAGAAAGTAATCCAGCCAAAGTTTATCCTTGAAAACAATGTCGCCCCCACATAATATTATATTATCCGCGCGCGCGTGCCAGACACCTACGTCAAATGCATGCCCAATACCTCTTCTCTCCTTTAGCCTGATAAGCTTTATTTCACCATCGTAACTATAATCATACGTAGCTTCCGAAGCATCATCAACAAGGATCACCTCTATCCTGTTCCTTATGGACTCATCTATAGACTCTAATAGGAGCTGAACTAACCCAGCCTCATTATGATAACCTACTATAACAGACGCTTCCATATACTTACCTTTACGTAAAAACCTATACAAAGGTTACAAAAAAGGTTATTTTTATTTTATACCCGCTTATTTTTCAGCACAAAAGCCCCAAAATATCGTATTCTGACTGGCTGCCAATCCTCTTCATCCACTATTCTATTCCTAGCAAAAAGAATAGGGTGATGCATCACTTTGCGTACCACCCTTTTATCCTTCCTGTATTTTAAATATAGATTATGTACTATTTGATTATCAGCCATTTTACTGTGATTAGTCGTAAAGGGCCGCTCCTACAACTTTAACGCACTAAGGCGGTAGTACAAACGCGACCCCCACGACCGGGAACCAAGGGAGGGGGATTAGGTAAAGTCTTGTCTGTCCCGTGTGTCCAATGCGAACACAACTTCTAACAAGCCACCTGTAAGTTTGGGGACAAACATCTCCCGTACTTCGTAACCATCATCAGTCTTCATCAATACTCCCTTTTCCTTGAGAACTTTGATATATTTACTCAGGTTATTTTTATTAACCAAAGTTTCCTTCATAATAGCACGACGAATATCGGTACTGAGAATATTTTTAGGTTCCCCCAATTTAGGCTCCCATTCATAATCAACCTTAAGTAACAATGCAAACAACTCGGCTTCACGATCTGACAATTGCAACAAACCATTTAAAATACGCACGTACTCCGTGTATAAATTCTCGCTCTTAATATTCTTCCCAAACTCGTTCATTTACTTCTTCTTAATGTTGCGCTCCAGAGGCTTCTGCTTCATTAGTAGGCTCTGGCTCGTCTGCCGGCTCTTCTTTCACTTCCTCTTCACTCACTTCTTCTCCTTCTTCTACAAGAGCATCCGTTTCAAGAAATTCAGCTTCTTCAGCTGCCAATTCCACACCTTCTTCCTCAGTCAACTCAACCGCAGCTTCAGCTTCTAATTCAGCTTTTTTAGCTTCCAAAATTTCTTGTTCTTTCAAGGCTTCTTCCATTACTTTCTGTTTTTCTTCGTATTCAACATCGCGTTCATCAGACATACCCTTAAAATAAAGTGTACAATAATTGTTACACTTGCCGCATTGTAGCCTTACTTCAGCGTCCTCAATAGTACCCAAAATAAAACTTATGCCGCCAGGTATGTCTTTTTGCATAATTTCAACATTACCACATGACCCACACTCAAAGGCTAAGTCGCCTACTTGGTGGTGTTTGGGCTCTTGTTGTTCGGCTTGTACTTCTTTTTCGTTTTCGCTCATTATGCAATAAAATTTGGCTCACCTTCCCTTGACGTCCAATACACGTGTACAAATCCTGGTACAACGTAATGAGACGTGTTACTCAAATCATAAACCCTGTGACCGCCATTAAACGACACATGCAACAGCAAAGGTTCGTGAACCGTAACTTCAGTTCCATCAGGATATACATATACCCTATACAACTCACTGGAAATATCCATAAATTCTAAACCAGATGTATTGATAAACTCATCAATACCCTCATCTATCCTCTCATAGATATCCCTGTTCAACGATTCCTGTGGTAAACTCATATTATTAATCTTCACATTCAATAAAAATAACCTTCGGTTCACAGACTCTCACGACCCTGATAACCTCGATTTCTTCTTCTACCGGCTTAGGCCATTTAATTCTCTTAGGCTTAACCGGTTCATTAATCTTATAACATCTATAACGTGCCATAATTCCTCCCTTATTTAATTTTCCTTTGTTCCAAAATTTCAATACCTAACAACCCATTATTTATTAGGGCAACTTCAACGGCTGCCTGAGCAGCTATCTTCGCACATTCAACCTGAGCCGCCTTAGCTAATTCTGCTAATTTGATGTGCATCTCCCTTTCTTTCTCATTGTACATACTCATCTTTTTCCTCCTTTGGTAAAACACCCACACTAACCATTATATCATAAAGCTCCATTTGACTGTCAACATCACCATCATACTTGATCTTGCCAGGTACGTCCTCCCCGACTAAAGGTTGGTCACTTGGCATCCCGTATATGTAGCACTTATCCTCTAAAGTCTGCATTACCCAACATCTGTATTGTTCATCAACTGACTCAAATAAGTACGTACCCTTAGATGATTCTGCCCAGCCTAACTCTTCTATTTGAGCTTTAGTTAGCATTTACTTTAGACTTCTGCTTATAGTAAGTCCGTTTCTTTTGTTTCTCCAACCTCTTTTCTTGTTCCTCAATTACCTTATTCAGATGTTCTATGTTGTTCTCCAACGCTTGAACGTACCTCTCCAGTTTCTTCTCGTACCTCGTTTTGAGAAGATTTATTAGCCTCTCTTTTATCCTTAATTTCATCTTCTTTGCTCCTTTTAACATCGTTGATACCAAAGTACACACACCATGCACCAACACCTAAAGCTATTAAACCGACACCTACCCTGTTAGTACATAATATATTATATACCCCCGCAGAGACAGATGCTACGGCAACTATGGAAACCGCAGCAACAGGCATCCACCTGTCAAACCACTTCAATACCTTAATTATTTTAGTCCCCATACTATAGTATACGTAAAAAAGCAAAAAAGGTTACACTTTACTGCAACCTTTTACTATAATTCTTCTATAACATTACTGCTCAACCCTACAGTAAGGACAATATTTAGTGTGTAGCGGTATCGCTCGGCCACATTCCCGACACCAATTCTGATTAAATATAAAATCCTCAACCTGCGAAACAATATCGTCAGTAGGTTCAAATTTAGGTTCTTTATCTACTAATTTTGGTTTCTTCATATAACCACCTCAATAAATCAACTTCATAAGCATTAGCAGCGATCAACGCCGGATCACTAATTATAACACAATGACGGTCGTTAGTCTCATCAAGCCTGACACCCCAACGATAACCAGTCATGTGGCGATAAGCATAAATATACCCCTCAGCAGGTGTGACCCCCAACAACATCAACACTAATAAATTAGTTGAGGGCTCCCCTAACCTTTTGCGCAGCAAACGCTGTAGTTTAGCCTTACGCCCATGGTCCGGCAACAACCGTACCTGCCACGCTTTATTGTGTAAAGCATAGTGCGGCAGCAATAACTTACGCCAAAACTTGGTCCACTTTGATAAATTCTTTTGTACCGAAGTCCCTATGCGGTCCCAATCATGCTGTGAGTGCTCAGGACCCATCGGTATAAAAGCAATGGCCCTGATTATATTATTCCATAAGACCCCTAACCTGGCCCCAAGTATCTCAATATTATAATACCACCAGGTATGAAACTTATCCCCAGCCAAAGCCCACATCCATGAGTACACCCCAAACATGTGGGGTACCCGACTGATGAAAGCTTTATAGGCAGCGTCACTTGACGTCAGCCGCTTAAACTGTAAAAAGTATGACCAGTGATCCCGCGATATATTTGTTGGTGACCCATCTTCGGGCACCACCCCCGGATGTCTGTGTAGTACCCAATGGCCATCCCAAAATGACACACAGTTACCCAACGCACGGGCCAATTTTGGGTCCCTGTCATACGCTAACCAGCACAAATAATTACGGCCAACGCTATCGCGCCATGACCGCTCATCCCCCTTAATGACACACATGTTGTGTTGATCAAATTGTTGGTAGGTCTCCTTAGTATTTAAATCTAACCCCATAATTACCGATGTTCACCGCACTTCCTACAGATGTAATTTGAACCTGCCTCCCAAGGAGTGCCAAACGCTAAATCACGAAAATCCTCAAACAATGATTTCAACTCCCAATCATGGTTGCATTTCGTTCCCTTATTTTCTTGTTCCCTTTTCATAAATCTCGTTTTTCCCGTAAATTCTGTATATACTATATTAACTGTTGCTGCCTACCCTTATGGGAATCGGTTAATCTGGAAATACGTCCTATCCCCATATACTACATCCCGAACACGGCGTTCTTCTTCATTTTTATACTCCGGCCCCCTTATATCCCCTAAGGCCATTTCATTAATCAAATCTACACATCCTTTTTTCATCTCAACCTTGTTTTTTGTTTTACTTTTGGTTACCTTCCCTAGCCCAGTAAAATGTTTATACTCAAAAATGAGTGGATCCCAACCGCTGTTTCTATTCAGCCCGCTCCCTGGAGCAGTAGGTAAGGTGCCTGATCCAAACACCCTGACGAGTGCAAGTTGATGCCTGTCTTCCGACATTTTCGTGTGGCCAGCTTAACTCAAGGGGACGTTACATCCTCAAGTTTCTACCCCTAGTATACGTAATTTTCTAGAAAAGGTTACATTAAAAATCAATTTTTTTTTGCATCCCCTCCATATTAGCTATAGGGCACCCCTCTTTTTCACACAGTTCTTTTGTGAAATTACACATGGCACTGCTAGATCTAAAACCACAATGCCTGCTGCTGATGGTCGGTCTATCAGCATCTACATGCCAAACTTGCCAGTGCTTACCTACACGCATGTCAAAAACACATATACAGCTGCGAGTGCTAATACAACAACTGCGGTCCCTATAAATGCTATTCTAGCTATTCTCTTCTTCATGCTATAAACTTGTTTTGTGTTACCAAATGTTTATTAACGTAAATCCCTCAATAATGACAACACCCACGATAGCTATAATGAAAGCTAACCTGGTATTTGCCATTTCTCTCTCAGTCTCCCCGAGACGGCTCTCGAGCTCAGCAACTCGGTCTAAGAGTTCCTGGTCTGTTTTATCTTCTATGAGTCTTGCCATTTCCCAATAACTTCGAATGTCCTAACCAACCTTGTTCCCTTGATAAGGTCAAAATCAATGCCCTTACCGCTATAAACAATAATATCACCTACTTCCCAAACAGCCCTTGGACCACTTGGCTTAACTAACACCTCAGCTAGTTGCTGGTTAGCCGGTACACGTTTTTTCTCTTCCTTGGTGATTTTTACACCATCTTCATCTTCCTCATCTGTCCCAACTATAACCTTTTTAGTAACTTTAATTTCCCTCTGCGGTTTAACCAAATAAAAGTCCTCCCCGCTTATAAATTCCCCTTTTATCATTATAAGTGTTTTAATAGTTTTTTAAATACCTCCCTATGTTTCTTCTCAACAAATTCATGCTCTGAATAGAGCTTTACAGTCTTCTTGGCTTCCCTCAAATCTTGCTTACTCATTTTCATTAATATAAGTCTTCGTCTAGTAACCTATTTAATTCGTGTATAGCCCTATCACAAGCTAACTTATTGATCACATTACCATCCCTATGAAAGGATGTCTGTTCAGTCTCAAGCTGTGTAATACGTGCTTTAATCCTTAATTTAGTTCTGTTATCCATTAGCTTAGTTTAAATCGTACATCACTTATAAACCCACCAGTAGCATTTAAATCGTATGCATTTGCAGTATTGTCGATTGACTTCGATCTATCAGCTAACTTGGTTACAATCTGTCTTTTAGTTTTCTTTTTCATGACTTAGTTTGCTTGGTAATTCCTTAAGTTAATTATATGTGCATCCTTATTGTTGTTGTTGCATAAAGGACAGGTAGTATCCTCTATCATAAACAAAGGGGTATCCTGATGCACCCCCCTAGGTGCCGGCATAGTGTAGGTATTATCACATCTACCACACTGTACCTGTATTGACAATTTTCTCTTTTTTTGACTCATTTTTTTTACTTACCATTTGATTGGGCATCTATCTTCCCTGCAAAAATAAGGTCCATCTTTATGAAGACATTTATGTAAATTACTGTGAACTTGTCCATTGTAAGCAACTGGTCCGGATGTTCTGTCAGGACAAGCCCAGTGAAGACAGGCTGTTTCATCTTGCGGTTTTATTTTCCACTTTCGTTCCATACGTTCTCGCTTCTAATTCCGTATACTACATTATACGTAAAACTCACCAAAAAGTTACGAAAATCGTTATATTTTTTTGAAAATTTTATATATTTCTGCGAGCTTAGACCACCACAGTCAAGCATCCCCAGTGCGTTTTCGGCGGAAAGGTACCCCCCGCAAAAGTCGGGTGCCATCATTTAAATCGTGCATCATGCCAAAGACTCGTGCATTCAAAGTCCGTGGCCGTGACAACAAAGTCCATATTGTCGAGGCTACCAGCAATATGTCTGGTGAAACAACCAGCATTACTGCTGATTACTCTCTGCCACTCACTCCATCACAGTTCAATAAGTATGGTATGTTAGCAGTATCTCAAGGGTTCTTAAAAGCATTTCGACCTCTGCAAAGTCCTATCACGCTGTAACAACCAGGGGCTATCATGCCCTTTTTGAACTAATATAGCTTTTGCATAAGAAGGGTAACTTAACACATCACCATCATGCAAGATTATGTCATGGTCAATGGTGTCCTAATGTCATACCAAGATTTCTTGGACATTGACTGGGACTAAGGGTAAACCTTAATTAACTGTTGATTTAACATGCGAAAGCACAGTTCCCTGCCATGACCCATTCTTCATTAAAATGCCTAGGTAATACAAGAGTGGTGAGCGGGGAACTTTGTCAAAAACTTAATAACCGTGCTATTATAAACCAAAATCAAAATCAAATGGATGCAACAGCATTAATTAACGCTTTGAACTTGCTCTCAGGGGCAGGTCAACAGCAATCAAACACCGTTGTTCAAAACAACGTAGCAGACAACAGGTATCACAAAGTTGTCTCTGTCACCGAATTGCGCAAAACTAAGAGTCGTACATTACCTACGGACTTCTACACAGTCTCTCTCAAAATTAAGGACGAAGATGTTCAAGGTATTGGTGCTCAGGTTGCGCTGTACAAGAAACCAACGTTTCAAAACACTCATCCTTTACCTTTTGAGGAAATCAACCTCATTGACAAAGAGTGCCAGGGCGACATGAAGAAGGTCGCTGAAGAACTCAATGCTCAAGGCGGTGTGTTTGGTCGTTGGCGGACATTCAAGATTGATGATTATTACATGAAAGATGCAGACGGTAACGTCATGACATATGATGACGGTCGTCCAAGGACAGCCAACATTGCCAGGGTCTTTCTGTTTGCAGGTGAAGATGATGAGGCAGGCATGCGACTTGCTCGTTCAGGTCGTGACTTTGTGAACGTCGCACAATCATCTGAAACTGGTGATCTCAATGCACAAGTCGATGCACTTGTCGACAAAGGTAGCGATCCTGCACCACCACCAGCACCTGAGCCACCCACTACCAAGTAAATCAATTTATCATCATCCAATGAGGGTCAGCTTGCTCACCGCAGGCTGTCTCTCTTTTTTGGTTAGGTGCTGAATGGCTATTAGCTACGCAATAATTAACTTCAACAACACATCATCATGTTATCATTAAGCGATCGTCAACGATACACTAAATTAACCAAGCATGTCTATGAATTGCTGAAAGTCATTGGCAAGGGGATTTACATTGACATTGAGCTTGAACATTTGGTGCAAAAGCATGAAAAGAAATTACAAGAACAGCTAGACAAATACAGGTGTTTAATTGGCAAGAAAGCCACACGTAAAGCTAATTACTTCTCTTCATTCACAAGGGAGGGTATAATTGAAAAAATCATGTACTTCACCAATGACGATGTATTGATCAAATTTAGGTACAAAAGTAATGGGGGATTTGACACAATTCTTTATCATCGTGATCTCATTTAAAACACATCATCATGAAAATATTAATGAAGAAAATCAAAATGGTTAGATTGGTATACATACTTGTACCAATGGTATTAGTAGCAATTGCCGCACATCCTATTGTAATATCGTTTCTTGTTAAAGATATATTTTGGTTGCTTTTGTACCCAGCAGAAACTGGGGTTTTAGCTATTGTGGCGGCTAGTATTGGGATAACAGGGGAACAATATTATTAATATCACTAAAGTAACACATCATTTGAATTAATATTCATCGCCATGACATTTAAATCAAAAAAAGCAAGAACAATAGCAGCTTGCGCAGAGCTAGCCGCTAAGTATCGTAACCCTGATGGGAAGACATTCTTCTTGGTGCTAAATTGTCCACTATGTATCATACATAACACTGTACATGTGGAGAATCCCATGCTCTCTAAGGGTACGAGGACATGTGTTGGTTGTCCTTTAGCGAGTAAAACTGGGGAAGTGGGGTGCACCAGATTTGACTCATATGATAATGCACATCAAGATTATATACGTAATATGGATAGATGTGAGGGGGAGGACTATGACTCTATCGATATGGATACACCAATCGTTTGTGGTTATAAAGGTGAACCTAGCATCCACTTTTTGAGGAGGGCCATGTTTTTTGATCACTTGATACCTATATTAAGTGAGTTACCACCTGAAAGATTTACACGTGCAGGTTGGGTGTTTTTAGATCTTTTGGTATCAGGATAAAATAAAGACAAATAACATGTGTGGTAGTAGTCCATATCGTCGTGTAGTACTAGCTAAAGAAGCTGGTGAGAAGAGTGTAATGTTCACTTGTATAACTGCTCGTGATGTTAACATCATGGAAGAAGAGGGATTTGAGGTAACAATAATGGGGGAAGTAAAACAATTTGGTTCTACTAAGTTTTGTAATGATGTCATTGTTAATATTGTATAACTATGGAATCAAATAGGGAGAAAATAATACTTGAGACAGTAGAACGGTTAGGTGAACTGTCTGATAGTTTAAAAGGGTATGTTGAGAAATACAATGATGATTCAACAACAATGGTAGAATTGCGTGTTGCTGTTGTATTCTTACATGACTCTATACTCATGGCTACTCAAGGCGATGTTAATCCATTCATAGAGTTTTCAAACAAAGCAATGGAGCTAACACGTCGCGTACTGCTAGCTGGTGAACCAGCCAAGTTGATGAGGGATGACAAGAATGGTAATATACTCATACCACCAACTCAGCCAGCTGAATTAACATCACGCAATTAGTCACCAATACATAATCAAAATGAAAAGATTTACAATACCTAGGGTAGCACATTGTGAAGGGGGGTGCTAACTATGGCACGGAAGAAAGCAATGT
>JAEORY010000670.1 GCA_016840645.1 Candidatus Borrarchaeota archaeon
ATCAAATAATAATCACAACAGAGTTTTAGTATGCGTGCGCGTGCGCGCCTTTGTACCATGGTACATAAAAGTCTGTACGATGAAGTTTATAAACCTTGTGTTTATGGAATATTCAATAAATAATAATATTAGGTGATTTAAAAAACTTTATATAGACTTTAAGCCTAGTTAAGATATAAATACAGAACTGTACAGAAATATCTGTCAAATTAACTAAAGAATTGGTGCTAAAAAATGAGTGATGAAGACGATTGGGATGATTGGGACAAAAAGAGAAAGAAAAAGCGTGACAACTGGGATCCTTTTGATATGATAGACAATTTAAGAGAAATGATGGAAGACATGATGAAACAAATGGGGGATCGTCCATTTGATATGGAAGACTTTGAAAAATTCCTGCCGAAATTCAAACTACCTAGTGGTTTCGAGAAGAAGGGTCCTTACATTTTTGGTTTTTCAATGGGTGTGGGTCCCGATGGCAAGCCAATAATCAGAGAATTTGGCAATAAACCAGGTTTTGATTTTAAGAGAGGTCCGAAGATTAAAGAAGAGAGACAGCCGTTAGTTGACATCATGGAAACAAACGATGAAGTGATAATAGTTGCAGAAACTCCAGGAATCGAAAAAGAAGAGATTCAACTGCGCGGTACAGAGAAAGAACTCGAAATTAAAGCTGGAGAAAAATTTTACAAAAAATTGAAGCTCCCTGTTGAAGTAATCCCAGAAGAAGCGAAAGCAAATTACAAGAATGGAGTACTTGAGGTTAGACTAAAAAGAATGAAGCCAAAGGAAGATGAAGGCAGCGGTACAGAAATCAAAGTTGAATGAGTGCCCACTGTTTACGGAATTCATCAATACGGGGTGATACCTACGAGTCAAAAGAAAAACAAACTTCCTGCACACTTAAAAGTTTTAAAAGCCTTTATTGAAGGGCGTTCTTTTAAAGAGATCTCAGAAGAATTTGAGGAAGTTAAATATAGATCAACAGCTCAATGGATAGTCCGCAAATGTCAGGGAAAGATCACTGAATCAATAGATGTTATCTCTGAAGCAATAGAGAAAGACGTATTAACTCAAGAACAAATTCAGATTCTTATGGAAGAACTTATGGGGGCACTTCTACGAAAGGATTTTAAAGAGATGGAAAATCTCTTCAATGTTGAAGAAATCCGTAAAGAACCCTCACCCTTCGAAGTTGAAATGGAGTTTTTTGATGCGTTTTTCGAAAGAATTCGAAGCTACTTTGAAAAGATGGTATCAATGGAATAATAATTTGATTCACTTTAAACGATAGTTAATGCCTCTTCAACAACTTTTTTACCTATTTCTAAGATGTTTTTAGCGTTTGTTTGTTCTTTTGCCTCCGCAGTGATGCGTACAAAAGGTTCAGTACCTGAAGGCCTTATTAAAATCCATCCATTTTTTAGATCAATACGAATACCATCAAGATGCAAAATATCATCTGGAGTATCAAACTGATCTGGTAATTTCTTTTTAACGTGTTCCATTACCCTGGATTTTTGTTCATTTTTGCATTCAATTTTTAAGCGCAACTTGATTCTCTCAGGTACTCGCTTGATCAACGTTGAAAGCGGCGAATCCATTTTATCAAGATATTTCAGGAGTAAAAGAGAAGAAAGAATTCCATCGGGACAAAGATGATATTGCGGATGAATCCAGGCTCCAATTGGTTCTCCCCCGAAGATTCCATTATGTTTAAGCAAGGCTTGGGAGATATATACATCACCTACTTTTGTTCGAATGACTTTGCCACCGGATGCACGAATATGTTCATCTGTAGCATCAGAAGTATTAATAGGGAGTGCAATTATTTTCTCTCTGTTTTGGCGCTCCTCTTGTGTAAGTGAAAAGCGAGCGAAAAGCGCTAAAAGTTTGTCTGATGGTACGAAATTGCCTTGTTCATCAATAGCAACCATACGATCGCCATCGCCATCGTATGCGATGCCTATATCGGCACCTAAGTTTGATACTGCTTCCATTAACCCACT
Source organism: Candidatus Borrarchaeota archaeon (assembly GCA_016840645.1). Next base: position 2,010 of record JAEORY010000670.1, read on the forward strand.
GAGATTTTCAGACGTTGGTTCCGACTGACGAGCTGGAAAATGTCCATCAGCCTGAGCGTTTAGTGATATTACATCACAGCCTACATTGCGAAAAACTAATGGCGCAACAACTGAAGCAGCACCACAACCTGGATCAAGCACTACACGCCATTTCTTCTCAAACGAGAAAGCACTTAACATGAAAAAATAGGGTGAAGTTGAGTTAGTACTTCTCACCGTGCCTATTCTTTCCCAATTTGAAAATGTGAACATATCAGAAATAAGGATCTCTTCTAATTTTTGTTCCATTTCTGGAAGGAACGCAATTCCATTTTTACTAAAAAACTTAAAGCCATTATAAGGTGGAGGATTATGAGAGGCTGTTATCATAATACCAGCGTCTTTTTTCAGAGTTTTAGTAAGATATGCGACACCGGGAGTAGGGAATATCCCTATTAACTCAGCATTACAACCTCCAGCTAATAAACCTGAAACGAATGCATGTTCAAGCATCCTTCCGGAGGTTCTCGCATCGCGTCCGATCAATATTGAGGAACCCTCACCTAAATAGGTAGCAAGGGCTAATCCAAGTTTCATTGCTAAATTAGTCGTGATTTGTTTACCTACAAGCCCTCTAACGCCAGAAGATCCAAAGTATTGCTTCATTAAATTCACCTTGACCGTTTTGTTTTCAGCGATCTGCATAATCAAATAAGGAAGTTATTGCTCACTTAAGACACAGTAACTAAAAGATACGC
>JAEORY010000671.1 GCA_016840645.1 Candidatus Borrarchaeota archaeon
AGGATGAAAGTTTTATTAGAAGCTAAGCAATATTTCATTGAGCTTATTTATTACAATGCCCTTCAAAAAGAGATGCAAATAAGGCTTGTGCACGCACAATCAATACATGAAGCCTATAATGAACGTATGGAAAGTGGTGATGCAAATGTATTGGAATTCAATAAGGTAAAATTAAATTTATCTATGGCCGAGGGAGGACTTTCTCGTATTAACCTGGAAAGAATTTCACTTTTGGAACAGCTAAAACGTTTAAATGGAGGAGATGAAGTTATTACCGAAGAATATGAATTTGATATATTAGACCTTCCTGTAAATTTTGAAGATTGGTTTGTTACAGCTGAACAAAAAAATCCGGTTTTATCTTACGTCAAACAGACTGTTGAAGTAAGTAAAAAGCAAGTATCCATAAATAAAGCCCAAAACCTACCACAGTTTTCAGTTGGGTATATGAGCGAAAAAGTGGTTGGTCAGCGTTTTCAGGGTGTTACAACAGGTATTACTCTCCCTTTATGGCAGAACAAGTACCAGGTAAAACAGGCAGAAGCAAAGGTTCTGGCTGCCGAAGAAAATGTTTTTGATAGTAAACAACAGTTCTATAGTCAGCTTCAAATTCAATATAATCGTACCAATGCTTTAATGGCTAATGCTGACCAATATCGCAAAACTTTGGAAACGGCCAATAACACCGATTTGCTAAAAAAAGCTCTTGATTTAGGTCAGATTTCAATATTGGATTACATCCTAGAAATTGGTCTATATTATGAAACCGTGAACCGGACTTTGGAAGCAGAAAGAGATTATCAAAAAGCATATGCGGAACTAACAGCGGTAGAATTATAATTCTATATTTTTATTGTTGAACTAAAGGTTGAGTGGTTGTCTTGGTAAATCATAGACAACCACTCAATTAAAGTTTATGAAAAAAAAGCATTCGGCCTATAACACTCTTACTTTTACCAACCGAATCCAAAACAGTTTGGAGATGTCTACAACTTAGCCATAGTTTCTTGAAGATTTTCGGAGGCGTTATTCCTTTGGTCATGAGCTCCACTTCGTTCCGATTTCAATGATGGGGTAAGAGTTTACATTTGTACAAGTCTTCAAATTCGTATACGGTATAAATTAGGGATTTGTCAACATCAATACACAGCAGAAATCAGCACCTATTAATTGGACGTGATTGAACTACGGCATGTGATCTTTTGTGGTAAAAATCGCAGTCAAAACTCTGGAACAAACACAACTACATTTCGATTGGATAATCAAAATTGGAATGGAGTTTATTTCCTGACTATAAGAACAAAGAATTTCGAAACAACTCGAAAAATTATTAGTCAAAAGTAAAGGCTATTATTAACAGCATTCTTCTCCTGCCTGAACAGGTGGGCATTTTACAGTACCATAGGAGCAGAAAATACAGCAGTCACCTTTCAATGGTTTAAGCACGGTTTTGCAACCTTCACATTCGTAGAAGAATGCGCATGCATCTTCAGGCATGGTCTCTTCTTTCGAAAATCCGCATCTAGGGCAGGTGATTGTGGATTTCAATTGTATGATCTTCATCTTAGTTTCCTGTTATATTGTATCCCGTACCATTTATCGTTTCATGGATTTCAGATATCTCAATCATGGACTCATCATATCTTATGATTGCATTTCCATTTTTATATGATGCATCAGAACTTACAACCCCGCGTAGTTTACTCACTTCATGATTTATGTGTTGCTCACAACTATTACACGTCATACCCTCTATTGATATTTCCGCGACTTGAATATTGGACAATTCATATTCAACAATCTGGGTATCCTGATCAGGGATAAGAATATTTGAATAGTATGGAAATGTGAGCATAATTACCGCAAAGCCAGTAACAATTCCCAGGAACCAATTGCTCTGAACGAACTTAGGTTTCTCTTCCTCGCAATCGCATTCAATTTCTTTTTTGGTTTTCAGTTTTTGATACCAGGCAAAACCGAGAACAATAACTGTTAATCCAATCAAATATGGCCGGATGGGTTCGAGCCATGAGAATGAAGCTACTATCCCACTTGAACCAGCCACAATAGCCAATACTGGAGTGATACAACAAAGAGATGCTGCAACTGCTGTTAAAACTCCTGCCCCTAATAATCCCTGTTGCTTTTTCATGTTTTCTCAATCACTGCTTCCACACCAAGTATTGTTAGGAATGGCAATAGAAGATGTTGAATGTCCTCGTTTAATGAATAATATATAGTTTGAGCTTCTTTTTCGGCCTGGATAAAACTTCTATCCTTCAATTTTCTTAGATGTTGAGATACAGCAGAAATGCTTATACCAAGCACATCGCTCAAGTCACATACACATAACCTACTCTCCAGATAAAGTAGGTATAAAATTTTCAACCTGACACCATTACCTATCATCGCCAATCCGTTTGATAAATTTTCAATCTCATCGGATCTGTCCGCAATTATCTCTCTACATCGATTAATCTGCTGAATATCTGCTTCCATTCGTATACATGATATAGTATTCATGATGTAAATATATAACTATTTCATTATTTTAGCAAATACTTAAATACATGTATAAAACATTATTTATTTAAGACTGATCCAACACCAGACTTCAGACGTTATTATAAACTCATCTAAGATATTTTCCACTGAATATTCTATTAGAAGCAAAAAGGCCGTCATAATCTGTTGATTACTAACGACCTAGACTTTTGTTATGTCGAAGTAGTGGAACTAGCA
>JAEORY010000672.1 GCA_016840645.1 Candidatus Borrarchaeota archaeon
TATCTCACCTAAACAACCATTTATATTTATAGCACCATCAACAAAGTTTTGTAAGGGAGTCACTTCATGTCCTCGTTGATTGGATAAAGCAAAGATTCCTCCTGTAGTAGTACAATTCCCATACGCAATTATTTTAGTTGAGTTCACTTTGATTTTATTCAAAATCTCCTTATCTTCAGGTATTAAATAACCTGTGATTATGGATACATCAGTTGTTTCTTCCTTCCAAATTTTAGGATCAGAGACAAATTCTACGTTATAACTTGAATCTCCTTTTAATAATATGCTTTCATTGAAACATTTATTACAACCATTAAATTGGAATACTTTAACATCCATCTTTCAACGTCCCCTCCTCTCTAATTGCTGTAGCTAAACGCTCTACTATATCTTCAAAATCTCCAACCGCAGTTTCTCCTTCTGCAGCCCGAGAAGTATATTGATTAACAAATTGATCACTATATCCTAACTCTTTAAATAATTTTTTCATAAGTTTTATTCTATGCATCGAAAGAATATTGCCATTAAAGAAATGACATGCTCCTAAACAACATCCTACACAAGCTACACCGTCAGCTCCATTATTTAAAGCATCCATGATCTGAATCGGACCAACTTGACCGGTACATTGAACTCTTATTATGCGTATCGCAGGATTATATGCCATTCGTGCTACCCCAGCAGTATTTGCCGAACCTTGACCGCATTCATTACACATAAAGACTACAATATTTTCCATTTTCTCGAGCACCTCTGGCTCGATATATTCACATTCACTCATTTTCGCAAATAGCACCTCCGCCTGATAAGGCGATTATTTCATCTAATAATTGTTCGTCAGTAAAATTTAATAATTGAATTGCCCCCGTAGGACACGCAGGCATACACATACCACATGATTTACACGCAATTTCATTAACCATTGGGGTTCCATCATCACTTATTTCAATCGCAGCTGGTGCGCATACAGTCTTACAGAGCCCACATTTAACACATAAATCTAAATCTACAGATGGCACTAACATTTCTTTTTCGATGTATCCCTTTACCAGTGGGGCCGCTGCTAACGCTGCAGCACTTCCCGCATGAGCTACTGACTCTGAAATATCCTTAGGACCCTGAATTGCTCCTGCTAAGAATATTCCTCCTTTACTACTCAAAGTAGGATTCATTTTGATATGAAATTCTTTTAAAAATCCTTCTTTTGAGCGAAGTACATGTAATTTTGAACCTAAAGGACCAATTCCTTCCGGTGGAACCATTGCTGAAGAGAGTACTACCAAATCTGCCTTCAATTTTAAAGGCGTTTGACTTAACGTATCTTCTACTATAACTCGTAACTCTCCTGAAATCGGGTCTCTAAGGATTTCAGAGGGTCTTCCTCGAATAAAGCGTACTCCAATTTCTTGAGCAGATTTATATAATTCCTCAAAATTTAATCCAGGTGTTCTTACATCAATATAACAAATGGTAACTGTAGTATCTGGGTACATTTCCTTAATAATTCGAGCATTTTTGACAGCAAATTTACAGCAAACTCCGGTACAATATTGGTTCCCGACCTGATCATTTCTACTTCCAACACATTGGATCATCACCACATTTTTTGGAATCTTCGCATCAGATTGTCTTAATACTTGACTATTAGTAAGAGAGCCTGGTGCTAGCATTCGTTCCATTTGAAGTTGAGTAATAATGTTTTCATATCCTTCTTGTTTATAATGATATGGCTCGATTTCAGAAGGATCATACTCGTCATATCCCGCAGCTACTACTATAGAACCAACTTTAAATCGCTTAGTTTCTGGTTGCATTGAAAAATCAACAGCCTGAACTGGACAAATGTTAATACATGTATTACATTCGATACAATTCTTTTTATCTCTCACATACGTAGCCGGAATTGCTTGTGGGTAAGCCTTATATATTGCATGTCTTATCGACATTCCCTTATCCCATTCACTAGGAACTTCTACTGGACAATGAGCCGCACATTCACCACACGATGTGCAATTATCTTTTACATATCGAGGCTTAATCTCTACTTCTACTTCAAAATTTCCCATTGATCCTTCAACTTCTTTTACTTGTGCATTAGTATAAAGTTCGATTAATGGATGATTCGCAACTCCGTTGGTAAGTGGAGATATTGAACATTGTGGACATTCCAAGGTAGGAAAGGTTTTGTTCAATTGGGTCATATGACCCCCTATCGTTGATTCTCGTTCTATGAGATAGACCGGAATTCCTAATTCCGCTAGATCATGAGATGCCCGAAGACCAGCGATACCTCCACCAATTACCAACGCAGCTTTAGTGGTGGTAACTCTACGTGTTTCGACATCTTCCAACTTTCGAGCTCTATTTACTCCTGCCTCAACTAATCGTTTTGCCTTCTGAGTTGCTTTGTCTTTTTCTTTTTGATGTACCCAACTGTCAAATTCTCTCACATTAACCTGCTGATGACGATGCTTGTTTAATCCCATCTCCTGGATGGCATTAGCGAATGTTCTACCATGTTGATTTTTTGAACAAGACGCAACCACAGTTCTATTCACACCTAATTCCTTAATCGAATCCTTGACCATTTGAACTCCCGGTTTACTACACATAAACATATAATGTTCTGCTTTAACTACATTTGGTAAATCTTTTGCATATTCTGCTACCTCCGCTACATCTACAGTACCGGCTATATTATGACCGCAATGACATACAAATACTCCGATTCTTGGTTCGTCT
>JAEORY010000673.1 GCA_016840645.1 Candidatus Borrarchaeota archaeon
ATTATTTCCATCCTGCTTTTACTGAATGGCAGCAAAGTGTTTTCTACGTGAAAAGTTCTGGCGTCTCGGCAATAATCAAGTTTCAAGAACAGAATGGATTGAATTCAGGCGGTATGTATATTGATAAATTTTCAGTTAAAAAAGTAACACCATAAAATGACGGAATTTATAATTGTTAGTTTAGTACTACTTGGTATAATACTACTAGATTCGATTGGGGATGCATTTCGAGCCAATTCTCGGCAGAACTTACATCATCTGATGGAGACGGTAGGCGTAGCGACTTGGATCGCTATATGGGCCTTATTTGACTTCGATCCGTTGTACATCGTAATGTACGTTACTGCTAGGATCTGGATCTTCGATATCGTATTCAATATCATTGCCGGAAATAAATGGTCATATGTCGGAACGAGTTCACTTTATGGCAGAATTCTGAACTGGTTCACGTCATTACCAATGGTTAGGGAGTCCGGACAACTCATATGGGTGCTTCGGGTACTGGCATTAATCTGGTGGACAGCGTGGTTACTAACGATTCGGGTATAAATTTGGAATTGTCATAAAAAATACTTATCTTTGCGGTAATTTAACAGTTACCGCTTTTTTAATTTAAATTCAATTCAATGGATCAGAAACAACCAGACCCGAAAGCAATATCGGAATTTGCACGTGCCTACGAAAAGGCCACGAAAAAGAATCGCTCACCACGTAAGTTGATCTTCCTTAGCGGCTTCGCTAATACAGGGAAGGATACCGTTTGTAAACTTATCGAAGAAATTGCTACTGAACCCGTTATTCGCGTGTCATTTGCCGATGCGTTGAAGCGCGAATGCTATCCCGCTCTCGGCGGCCCTGAGTATACTGGCCCTGAGTCAGAAGACAGGGAGTGGAAGGATGCTAACCGTCAGGGAATCATTCAATATGGAGAAGGTAAAAAGCAGGAGCACGGTCAGAATTACTGGCTGAAGAGGGCGCTTGATTCAGTGCTGCTCAAGGAGTATGATCGGGAGATGGATCTACCGCATATCGTCGTTACCGATGCAAGACGCACAGAAGAACTCATGTGGTTCAAGCATTATAAGCTCGGGCATTTTACCGAACTCGTGAAGGCCAGACTCGTCTGGGAGCCCGTCATGTTTGTAGTTCATCGCAAAGGCGCAGAATCAGACAGTGATTATCTCACTCATGTTGCATTGGAATACGCCGCGGAAACCCGGATGTTCACAAGTATGGTTAAGAACTACAAGGGTCTTAAGGAGTTGAAGCAGCAAATTAAGGACTTATATGTGCGCTACATCAGATAATGAGCGGCGTTTATATCGATACTGGCAAATCTTCCAAGAAGAAGAAGCATGATGATGTCGTTGTGGAGCAATCATTTGCGCAGTTCTATAAGGGCGCGTTTAGATTATTTGCGCAGACACGCTCCTCTTGCTCAAAAAACCTACTTATTTGGGCGATAGGCAGAATGGACAAATGGAATAGGGTTACACTCAATAAAGCAGGAAGAGGGTATTTCTCAATTGATTGTCATATTGCCGGAGGAAAGAGATACGCTGACAGCACAGTTAAAAATGCGATTAATGAATTGCTCAGTATAGGTGCGATGGTTTCCATGAGCGAGGACAATAAAAGAGACTCGGTGTACATGGTAAACCCGCACTTTTTCTGGAAGACAAAAACCCAGAGAGATAGATACGAATCAATTAAAGCTTACATCAATAAATTAAAAGAACATGAAGGAAATCAAATTTGATCAGGAATCCCGGGACAGATTACTCAATGGGGTGAATATTTTGTCTAATGCAGTTGGATCAACACTTGGCGCAAAAGGGCGTAACGTAATATTCAGTCACGGAAAAAACCATGTCGTAACAAAGGATGGTGTAACCGTGGCCGGACAGGTTGACTCTGATGATCCTATAGCTCAGGCTGGTATTGATATTGTCAGGGATGCAGCCAGACGTACGGCTCAAGAGGCTGGTGACGGCACGACAACATCCACTGTTTTATCGAGATATATGATTGAAGAGGCGATGAAGGCAGTGGCTTCTGGTCATAATCCAATGGATATAAAGCGCGGAATGGATGCGGCTGTTGCGGATATAACAGAAGAACTTAATATCATGAAGCGCGAGATTACCACTGATGAGGAGCGTGATAATATCGCGACAATCTCAGCAAATAATGACGCGATAATCGGAAAGATGATATCTGACTTATTTGGTGTCGTTGGTAAGAATGGCGCTATCAGGCTCGAGGAAACTCAGGCTAATACAACCACTGTCGATGTAGTGGAGGGTTGTCAGGTTAATGCACCGATGCTTTCTCCGGGATTCATCACCAACACCTCAAAGAAGTCAGCAGAATACACAGACCCACTTATCTTGATTACCGATAAGGTCTTCGATAATACATTCGATGATTTGGTTCCTGCACTTGATTTAGTTGTTAGGGAGAGTAATCTTAAGCAGCAAAAAATGCCACTACTAATCATCTGTGGAGGAATGGAGGGTGAACCATTGGGAACGCTTGTAATGAATAAGAATAAGCAAGGACTTCCCGTTGTAGCGGTAATTGCACCAGAATTTGGGCGTGAAAGAGAGGAAATTCTACAAGATTTGGCAATTCTTACTGGTGGAGCGGTAATTTCTGACACCGGGGAAGTTGGGCTGCAGGATGTAGAGCTAGAACATTTGGGTACTGCAGACAAGATTATTGTCGATCAGTTCAC
>JAEORY010000674.1 GCA_016840645.1 Candidatus Borrarchaeota archaeon
TCTAGAGCGCTTTTTCTTCCGGAGAAGAAGCGATCGGAGACAGGAATGAACGAAGTTTAGAAAATCCTGCATTATCGAATCAATTTTTAACCGTTTGTAGATTATATATGCGTTTCATATCGTGAGCAAGAGATACCAGATCCTATTCAATGCGTCCCATATCTGACCTCCGCCATAATAGCTGGCGAAATCCCAAAAAACTTTGATGATCCCAACCTTGATTCCACCGTCCTGGTCTATTTAGCGAAGATTTTTGATCCCTCGCTGGTTTTTTGCTTTCCAAGCATATTTACAGGCTGCCCACATTCATGATTTGTTCAAACATGGCCTCTCGGTCATGCTCCAGCCACCTCATCTGTTTATCAGTGGCCGGACCTAAAGTCTGACAGATTGATAGTTCAGTTGCTCCTAATCTTCTGTATAATTTGTTCAGGAAGCGCTGGAATATAAATACAGATCAGTCGCATGGTTTCGTTACTTTCATTCACGCACTGGTGCTTTTCTCCCGCTTTAGCATAGATAAAAGAGCCCGCCTGGATTGGTATTTTTTTTCCATCGGCAAGCGAAAAGCCATACCCAGAAGTGATGTAGATCAGTTCGTCCACGGTATGTGTGTGATAATCTGTTTTCCCCTCGAAGGGAAATAGTGTGGAAAGAAGAAACGTAAAATTCCCAACGTTATCACCATCTGTTCTATCTAGAATGACTTGGAGACTCCGTTTATAAGGCTCAGGAATTACTTTTGAACTAAATGACTTTGTATCAAACGTCTCAACTTTAAAAGTTTTAGCCATGTCTTTGGTCCTCCATAATGTTTGAATTAGATTCTGATATAGCCACTCAGATATTGTTAATAATTAAACTCTATCACCTGCACGGGATATGTCATCTATGCGCGGGTCGGACTTAGGCCCTGGTTTTTCAAGCCGCGACGGGCCCAGGCACGGTTTTTCCTCCTGCAAGGAAGTAACCGAAAGCAGAAATTGATGAAGATAGCGAGGTCCTGCATCATCCGCTCAGCTTTTTACTGTTTGCAGGTTATATATCCGCTTCATGTTGTAGGCTAGACACACCAGATCCAATACGATTCGTACCTTTTCCAGACCGCGCAACAGAAACTGACGGAACCCTCTTGGAGCCTTGATAATACCACAAACCGGTTCCCCTATCCTGGCTCGTTTAGAGTAAATATTACGTACAAACAAAACTCTTTAGGTGAGTTCCGGGATAGCTTGAATTATCTTACTGCTTCATATATTTCATAGTAAAATGTGTTTGTTACCTTTTTCACTAAACCTTCAAATTCACCCCAACCAGCACGCTGTTTAAAAAGCTCGCTTTCGAAGATATGTTCATTTTCGACTACGTAAATTGCGATATACTGGGTTCCGCCGTCCCCTGCTACACGGCGATAACGACGTGCTTCATACCATCCAGGGCATTCCAGAATATCAGGTAAGTGTTTTTTATTATACCACTCGTTCCAAGCTTCCTCTTTCTCAGGATCTATCTCTGCCGTAACTACCAAAATACACTTAGCATCCTCTTTCATCTGCTGTTTCCTCCGTTAAGATTTATCTATTTTTTCATTTTTAAGTGATATACCATTTATCTTTTCATAATATAGTGCAAGACCCCCATGATCGATTTCCTTCTGATCATCAGCTATTAATACTTGCATAATCTCCATAACTATTGCTGTAAGTGGCATGGAAGTACTCAGAGTATGGCTAGTATCAAGAACATTAGTAAGATCTTTTAAATGTAGTTTCATTTTAAAACCAGGGTCATATCTGCCCAAAAACATTCTTGGAGCTTTATCGAGGAGACATTGGCTACCAGCTAACCCTCCTTTTATTGCATTAAAAATTTTTTCTGGTTCAACTCCCGCCTTTTTCCCCAATGTCATAGCTTCTGCAATAGCTGCAATATTTATAGCGACTATTGCTTGGTTAACCAATTTAGCGGTTTCACCTGATCCAATGTCCCCAATTAAAATAACGCTTTTGCCCATCACTTCGAGTATCGACTTACACCGATCAAAAACTTCCTTTTTTCCACCGACCATAAAAGCGAGAGTACCAGCTTCTGCTTTTTCCTGTCCCCCACTGACAGGAGCATCCAACATCTCAACATTCTTTTTATTAAGCTCTTGTGCTACTTCCTTAGTTGTCAAAGGATTAATAGAACTCATATCTATTAAAATTTGTCCGCTTTTAACTGCATGAATCAAACCATTTTTACCAAGTACAACGTCCACTACGTCGGGTGAATTTGGCAACATGGTGAGAATGATATCGCAGCTCTCGGCTACTTTTACTAGGGAAATACCACGCTCGGCACCGAAATGTATACCTTCTTCTAAGGCTTTTTCGTTAATGTCGTAAACTATTAGTGAATAGCCTGCTTTGATGAGGTTTTTTGCCATTGGTTTTCCCATAATACCAAGTCCGACAAACCCAATTTTTTCCAAGATAAAACCTCCTCAAGTTAAATTAGTGGTATTCCCTCTATTGTCAGTTAACCACAATAATACTTACCTTTCTCTACGATATATTGTACCAAACCCCGTTAATGTACTCTCTTCGAAATAAATCACGGAGTCATAAGCCCCGCAGATTGTCCCTCATCTAATAGAACAACAGACCCATGCATAGGACGACTTCTTTCAGTAGCCAGATAAAAAACCATTTCAGCAATTTCTTGGGGATCAGAAAAACTACGATTGCTGGGAGT
>JAEORY010000675.1 GCA_016840645.1 Candidatus Borrarchaeota archaeon
TTTGACACACCGTATAACTTTTCAGCTATCACAGAACATGATATTTCTTACATGGTTCAACAGTTCGAAGAGATGATACCATTATTAGAGCAAGCCTCTGGGCGCCGTTTCAACTATAAAAAGTTTCAGGAAGTTATTCGTATTGCAAAGGAAGGCTCTCTCACCTGGGGTGAGGTTTTAGCTACCATGAAGACCCGGCCAGCACCTATGACAATCTTTGATGCATTTGGACATCTAGCTCCCATAGTTTCGCTGCGCGGACTGCCCGTAGCCCTGGACTACTATCGTATTCTTCTCCGTGAATTGAAAGAAAGAATTGAGAATGGTGTGGGAGCTCTCACGAATGAGCGCAAAAGGCTTATGTGGGACAATATTGCTATTTGGTATAAAGTACGAGATCTCTCCAATATGTTTGCGGCTCACGGCATGAATTTTGTTACTGCCACTTATACAAACGCATGGGCTGAGACTATTTATGATTTAGATGTGAGGCGACCATTCGAGTCCATGGCCAAGGCCTACAGCCTGGTAATTCTTAACAATAATCTTAATCATCGCTTAGAGCTTATGGAACGACTTATTAAGGAGTATCAAGTTGATGGCTTAGTGATCCACTCTGCAAGAAGCTGCAAACCTTATTCGGTGGGTCAGTATGACCTTGGGCGTATTTTAATGGATCGGCTTGCGATTCCCTCTGTAGTCATCGAGGCAGATATTACTGATTCTCGGGTGTATTTCGAGGAGCAGACACGCACCCGGATTGAGGCTTTTTTTGAGGCTATGGAAAGTTAATAAGAAAAATACTCGAGCCTTCCCATAGAAGTAAGACTTCGGTTTGAAAATAGGTTTGCTGTAAGGGAAGTACGTGTGTTTCACCATCATTTCTAACTTTGGCCTTCTTGCCTTGACATCCTCTCCTATTAGTCTTATCTTTTTTAGGTGTATTTCTGTTTTACCTCATAGATAAGAGATAAAAAATAACCATTGCAGAATACACTACATCTAATAAAAAAAGTGAAGTATTAACTGAAAAGTTACAATGAAAGGAGAATACAAGTATGAAAATTGCACTCGCAACAGATGATAATATGGGGTTGGATGCAGTTTTAAGCCATCATTTTGGCCGATGCCCTTATTACGTAGTAGTTGACGTTGATGACAAGGAAATTAAGGATGTCGAAGCAGTAAAAAATCCATTCTATGAAAGCCATGGCCAAACTGGTGAGGTGCCCAAGTTTATACACAGCTTGGGAGTTGATGTAATTATTTCTGGTGGTATGGGGCCAAAGGCTATCGGTTTTTTTCAACAACTTGGGATACAAGCATTTACAGGAGCTTCAGGCATAGTGAGGGAGGTGATCGATAGTTACATGAGTGGCCAGATCGATGGAGCGGCTCCATGTAGCGAACACAGTTCAACGAAGGAAATAGACACTCACGAACATAGTGCGGCAGAACGATTAAAGGAAGAGATAGTTGCCTTGAGAAGAGACTTAGCAAAAGCGCAACAAATCCTAAAAAAATTAGAGGAAAAGAAGTAAAAAAGGAGAGGTAAAAAAGGAGAGGTAAAAAAGGAGGTGAAGGGTTAATGAAAAATCAGCGTTTTCAACGAAACCGAAAGATTTTTCTGGGTGTGGTCATTGGTCTTTTTACAGCCTTGTTGTTTAGCCAGAATGCAGTTGCAAAAAAGGGTGTCCCCGATAGTTTTGCAGAGTTGGCAGCCAAACAGGCCCATGTGGCTGTGAATATTTCTACAACAAAGATAGTCAAGTCAATGCAAAGGTTTTCTCCCTTTCAAAGCAAGGAATTTAAGGATTTTTTTGGAGATGAGTTTTTCCGTCACTTTTTTGGTCAAATACCTGAACAGGAGATGAAACAAAGAAGCCTCGGTTCAGGTGTTGTTGTGAGCGAAGACGGCTTTATCTTAACCAATAACCACGTAGTCGCGGATGCGGATGAAATCCTGGTCACACTTTCCGATAAAAAGAAATACGAGGCACAGATCATTGGCAGGGATCCAAAGACCGATCTCGCTTTGATAAAGATTGAGACAGAAAAACCTATCCCAGCCGCCAAACTAGGTGATTCAGATAAATTGATGGTAGGTGATTGGGTGGTAGCTATTGGAAATCCTTTTGGTCTCGGAAGCACTGTAACCGCAGGCATTGTGAGCGCAAAGGGGCGGGTAATAGGTGCAGGACCATATGATAATTTTATTCAAACAGATGCCTCAATAAATCCTGGTAATTCAGGTGGACCGCTTTTCAATCTCAATGGAGAGGTTATTGGAGTCAACACAGCTATCGTAAGCCAGAGTGGTGGTAATGTAGGTATCGGATTTGCTATACCGATTAATATGGCGAAATCTGTTATGCCCCAGCTGAAAGAGAAAGGAAAGGTTGTAAGGGGTTGGCTCGGTGTGACCATTCAGGTAGTGACCCAAGAGATTAAGGAACAATTCGGTCTCAAAACCGAAGAAGGAGCCCTCATAGGAGAGGTCACAAAAGACAGTCCTGCTGATAAAGGAGGTCTGAAGAGGGGAGATGTAATAATCAACTTTGACGGTAGACAGGTTAAAGTGATGAATGCCCTGCCTGCTATGGTAGCAGAAACACCGGTAGGCAAAGAGGTAGAGATACTCATAATCAGAAAGGGGAAAGAAAAGCGACTCACGATCACAATAGGGGAGCTGGAAGAGGATACTCGAGTGGCTGCCACTATCCCTAAGATAGAG
>JAEORY010000676.1 GCA_016840645.1 Candidatus Borrarchaeota archaeon
ATAAAAACTATTTTGAACTACGAGAGCGCATCGATACACTTACTGCGGAAGAATTTTTCAGTAAAGAATCCAATTAAATATTAGTGACTGACGGTGGAAATATTTTCGAATTAAGAGTCTGTACGGTTTCTTTGGGGATATGCATTCCTTCTTCACTACCTAACTTCTGTACTGTAATTGTAGTTATATCTAGCTGTGTCATGGGATCGTCTGGATGGTAATCTTTCATCTCACACGACATAGCATCCTTTATATATTGCCTCATATTTTCAACTGTGATTCCCCACGGAAGATCAACAGTGACTAAAAATCGGCCCGTTTTGATCTTCGGCATTAAGTCTCCTCCGTTTATTAGATTCCGTTCCTCGTATCATCCAGAAGACTTAGCTCCTGTTTGAACACCTTTACTATAGGCTTTGTTCGAAATCTCTTGTTGAGATTCTCGAATTCGCATCCCTATAATCCAGATAAAAGTATTTACATTGGACGGTGTTGTACCAAACTCTTTTGCCCATCTGCAACACAAATCTTTATGTTCACGTGAAGAAAGATGTTTTCCAAATAACATATACTCAGCTAAGGACACTGGATTGGTTTGTGGTTGGTAACCATAAAAACCGTCTTCTAAACCAGCACGAATTACAAATGCTTTTATTGCGAGTAGTGTAGAAGTTTCGTTTTGACATACCTCAGATGCGCTCATCATATCTGCGGCTGTAGGTCCAGATTCAAAACGTATTCTTCGGTCTAGCACGCCTGGGATTAGCCTGTCGATAAGCGGAACTGTAACGGATATCTTCCAAATCTTCCAAATCTCTGCTCGATCATAAAGACCAAAATCTTTAAAATCTCCAGCTTTACCTTCACGCATATACTCAATAATTTTCGGGAACAACTCGTGGTCATATAATTTTTGATTTCTTTTGGAGTCCCAATGGACTCCATGTCCCAAAGCAAATTCTTCTCTTAAAGAAAGGCTAGGATGGTTTTTGATGTCGGCATGAATACGATTGATTTCAGCTACGGAGCTGTTAAAGGAGCTTTTCATAATTTTTCCTCAATAAAAATTGGTATTTATAATGTGCAGGGAATATCATCCTGCCGTTCGGTTCTAACACTCTAGGATTAGGGAGTACACATAATTTTGAATTCTGCTTAATTTTTAAGCAGTTGTTCATTTCAAACTATTTTTCTTTCTTCGCTTTCGTGACTTGTTAATAAATAAGTAAAACGGAAAATTGTGCTCTGCCCACGGAGAATTTATGAGATATTATTCCAAACAAGATGCCTATGTTAAAAAAGTAAAATCGCAGTACCGTACTGCAATTACTTGTGAATATACAGATTGCCCTCTTTTTAATACTTGTCCACAAATGACATTTGGTGGTCAGCTTTTCGGTAGTAAAAAAGCCAAAATCTTTTTTGTATTTGATAGTCCAGACCAAGACGATGTGAGATATGATTTCCCCGCGATCTCCACATCAGGTCTTTACTTTAGAGAATGTTGGTTAGAACTTTTTTTAGGGGAAGTTGGGCCTGTCCCTCACCTTCTAACATATCTCGTCCGATCTCCTTTGGAAGATAAATCAGGATCGAGTCGGGCAGCTACACAAACAGAATCAGCATATTGTTGGGAACATTTTTATAAAGAATTAATGAAACACCGTCCTGAAGTTATTGTTGGTTTTGGTGGTAATATTTTTAATCAGATTTATAAAAATGCTAAGAATAAAGAAAAACTACCTCCGCCAGAATCTCACGCAATTAATAAACTTCGACTTGCTGCGATGGATGTCCAGCTTGCAAATGATTACACACCAAAAGTTTTTATAGGCTATGATCCTTCCTTCTTTCTCAAGTCTCCAGCATCTGCTGCGTATTTTATTGAAGACAGGGATCGTGTTATCAATCATTTTTGCCCTAATAAAAAAGATTTATCTAAGGCATCTATTTCTATAGATAAAATAGATCTAATAGAAACAGTAGACGATGCTTTAACTTTTATTGATTTTTTAACGAGAGGCTTACCTAAGAATGAAGGTCTTTTTGATCTCGCATTTGATACAGAAACTGAAAATTTAAATCTGGTTTATAATAACAAATTTTTGTCTTGGCAGTTTACTTATAAAGAAGGACATGCTGTTTTTATCCCTATCGATCATCCAGAGCGTCCTATTTTTGCTGATGTTAGAGATAAGATGCGTCTTATTGAAGCTTTCCAAAAGTTATTGAACAGTACACCCGAAAAGACGCGAATACGTTGGATTGTAGCTCACAATGCTAAGTTTGATTTTGGTGTCTTATATGGTTTGTATAAAATACTTCCCAGAGGAACTATCCCTATATGGGACACTCTGCTTGGTATGCATTGGCTCGATGAAAATAGAAAGGGAATGAGTGCTGTTCTGGATGGTAAACCATACTCTCTTAAAACCATCGGACAAGAACTGTTTGGCTTTAAATATAAAAATGAGCAACTCGCTGCTCGTGCAGAAGGCGATCTTGTCTCGTTATCCTTTCGGGATCTAGTAGAGTATGGAGGAACAGATACTATCCTTACTTGGCATCTTAAACATGAGCAAATGAGAAAAGCAAAAGAACAGCCAGATCATGCCGATATTAAATTAGATCGTTTTATGCGACACTACTATTCCCCAGCTACTCGTGCTGTAGCTGTGATGGAATGTAATGGACTATACACTTCTAAAAAGCAATTACAATACCTCCAAG
>JAEORY010000677.1 GCA_016840645.1 Candidatus Borrarchaeota archaeon
TCAGGCTCGTTAAAGTAATGCCCTCCTCCTATTATGTCCAAGTAGTGTATTGTTGGGCTATCTTTAGGGTGATCTGCTGCTTGTATTCCACCTTGACTCATCTTACTATTAGCGTCACCCAGACGTAGTTTTTGTACAATCAATATTTTATCTGGATCTAACCTGTTTTCATGTGCATATATTGCCGCACTTAAGCCTGCTCCGCCTGCCCCAATGATTAAAACGTCTACATCATAATCAATTTTTTGAAGATCTATTTTCGACGCATCAATAACACTATGTGCTTCAAGTTGATCCGCAACCTCATGTGGCATTAATAATCCTTTATTATGACCTACTTTGAGTTCACGTTTCTGATCCATTTTCCAATCAGGGTGAAAATCTTTTAGAACCTGTTGCCTCTCTTCAGGCTTCATCGGAGGGAATGTTTTACCAATTCTGCTGGCTCTTGTCTCGACTACCTTTTTCAAGCTTTCCTGCATATAATCGGGGTATCCGCTTTTATAATCGCTCAACTGATATCAATCTCCCTGTTATTGTATAGTTTTGTAAGCTCCTCTTTACTAGCCTTCATAAGCTTTTCAATCTCCTCATCGTAGACTCCTTTCTCTACTTCCTCAACTCGATCAAGAACATGCCTACTAGGTCCATCAATATATTTAGCGTATAGTCTTCTAGCCAATTGCCCTATATTATATGGAACTATCTCGGCGGGACAACGTACAGCACAAAGTCCGCAGCTGATACAGTCAAAACTTAGTTCAGCGGTTTTCGTTATGTCACCCCTCAAAGCAGATTGTACGTAGTCCATTACCATAATATCCTGTGGACAGGCTTTAGTGCATGTGTTACAAGCTAGACATCTGCTTATTTCTGGATAATACTCCAGAATTGTGTTAACATCTGGCTTTATCTCGTCAATATCATAGGTCATCTTTTCAGCTGGATTGAAGGGAATTTGTGCGATATACATTCCATCCTCAACAATTTTTTGACAAGCTAAGGCACCTTCTAGTTTGTAACTTCCCTTTTTCCTATAAAGTGTAGCACAGGCGCCACAAAATCCACCACGGCAACCAGCTCCTCTTCTGAATTGGTGGCCAGCATACTCCATGGCTTTCATTATTGTAAGATCGGCTGGTACTTCGTACTTTTTTCCCATCACATATATGGTGATCATATCGTTTTTTGCTTCCAATTTTTATTCCTCTATTAATCCCAACTCTATCAAAATGGGTACTGGATCAGGTTTATTATCCTCAAACACAGTTGCTTTTTCATCGAGTCCAAAAGCAAGAGCCATTAGCTGTGAAAAATAGACAACTGGTATTGAACTAAAATTCGGGTACTGTTTCTTTATTTGAACTTGTCTTGGCCCCAGATTATATTCACAAAGGGGGCACGCGGTAACAACCATGTTTGCTCCCGCGTCTTCTGCCTGTTTTAATATGTTGTATGATAGATCAGCTACAACTTCTTTCATTTGTACTGTATGATAACTCCCACAGCATTTTTGTTTATGACTAAAGTCCACAGCCTCTGCGCCTAGGGCTTTGATTAAATCCTCTAATATACTTGGGTTATCTGTATTGTCTATGCCGATTCCTCTTGGTCTCAGTAATAGACACCCATAATAAGGTGCTACTTTAAGACCTTGGAGAGGTTTTTTGACATATTTTTTTATATTATCCCAACCATATTCTTTAAGAATTTCTAAAAGATGTAGTATCTCTACATTTCCACTATATTTAATCTCTTCACGGTACATTATATCATGGATTTTCTTTTTTCTGTCGCTATCTGAGTTGAAAACTTGGTTTGCTCGTTTTAGAGTATTGTAGCACATTGCACAAAGGGTTACCATTTGTTTATTGTCTACTTTTCCCGATTGTAGTAACTCCTCAACTCGTATCATGTTGCGGATTGGTGCTAGCTGGTGCATCACATCGTCTGTTGCCAGCGCGTGTACTGTACCGCAGCAATTCCATCGATCAGGTTCAACTAATTCTATACCCATTTTTTCAACTGAGGCTATAGTTGAAAGTTCAAAGTTTCTCGCAGTGGTTTTTAATGTACATCCAGGGTAATATGTATACCTTGTCATGCCGTTAGCTTCCTTTGATTGCTTATTATTGCGATCTGTGGTAGTTCTCTAAGCTCCTCTGGGGATAAATCATCTAGATTTACTCGGTTATACTTTTTTCGAAGTACTATTTGTCTTAGTGCCTCCATGACGTTGGCAATATCTATTCCTCTAGGACATCTAACTTCACAATTAAAACATGTCATACAAGTCCAAATCGTACTTGATTCGAGGGCTTCCTCCAAACCAAGCTGTATCATTCTAATAATTTTTGAAGGTAAATAGTCCATTTCTTGCGTCATAGGGCATCCACTGCTACATGCTCCACATTGAAAGCAGAGGTCCACGTTTTCTCCGCTGAGTTCATTTACACGATCTTTGAATGGATTTTCTCCAGGCTTATACCGTAGTATTTGTTTTGACCCGAATGAAGACATCCTTACACTGTTTGCATCGATAATATTAATGTTTTCGAGAAAACCTTGGTTAACGACAAAAACCATCATTCTTGACTTTCTTAATATTAAACCTTTATTGGAACGGTTACCCCAAAAAATCTATACACCTAGCGTGTACCTATATTTGATTAAATTGGATCACTATCTAAAAACGCCAGTCTCAGAAAAGGATGTTAGAAAACTTAAG
>JAEORY010000678.1 GCA_016840645.1 Candidatus Borrarchaeota archaeon
TCAGTAGCGCATTTATCCAAGGTCGCTTTCAATTCTTCAAATTCTCGTGTCCTATTAATGAGCGCGACAATCCTAGATCCAAATACCTTTTGCAAATCTGTTGGGATACCGCTGGCAGAAGCTTTCTTTATTCAAGTACCTTCCACTTTCCCACCAGAAAATAGGCTTATCATTGGGGATCTTTCCGTTGGTTCCATGACCTACCGTCATAAAGATCGAACCATGCCAAAAATGCTAGATCGAATCTTAGAACTGTCCGAAAAACATATTACTCATAAAGGTATAATACATACAGGTAATTATGAGAATATGCATAGTCTCAAAAGATGGGTAAAAGATGCTGATCGGGTACTTTACGAAAGACTTCTATTTCAATCACAAAAAACTTTCGAGGAAAAAGAAAGGTTGATCGATATCCATACGATAAGCGATGAACCCTTAATTCTCTGCGGCCCAGGCTTCCTCGAAGGCATTGACCTTAAAGACGATCTTGCTCGGTTTAACATGATTATGAAAATGCCTTTTCTCTCCCTAGCTGATCCTCTCATTAAAAGAAAAGCTGAAGAATTTCCAGAGTGGTATGCCCTACAAGTCGCTCTGGCTCTCATCCAAGCTATCGGGCGGCCAGTAAGAAGTAAAACAGATTGGGCTCTTACATACATTCTCGATCTAATGTGGAAATTCTTTTACGGGAAGCATAAAAATGTGTTATTCCCAAAACATATACAAGAAGCGATCCGTTGGATCTCAAGTAAAAATCCCGTCCCATTCAAACTTGATTGAAAGGAATAGATATGGATATGGAAGAAAGATGTAAAACATTTGAAGATGGAAAGAATTTAGCAAAAACAGGAAAGCTTCCTGAGATTCCAACTGCCGATGAATTTAAAGAACTGTGTGAAAAAGCAGAACACTATGAGTCGGGATTTACAATTGAAAATTTGTCAGAATATCTCACTCAACTATTAGATCGAGAGCATAACTATAACACCATTGCAGAAGCGATTGTCGCAGGATTACGTGCTAGTTTGAAAGCTATGGACCGTCATCCAAACGCAGGGATTACAGGTTTTCAACACGGTTGGATTGTTCGACACTTTCTACACAAAGAATTAAGCATCAAAGGTCCAGCGCAACTTTTAAAATACGAAGACATGCTTTACCCACAACACCAACGTTATTTTGAAAAAACCATCACTAGGGAAGCTTGGGAATTTTTACAAACAGAGGCCACAAAAAGACTAAAAGAGGTTGAGGGTAACATGGCGCATCCAAATGTGATGGCGCATTGGCAGTCTATTGTGGATGGGAAAGTACCCTTTGGTTATGTGGTTGGAGGTTAAAGCGATGACAACCGTTGACGTTCTAGAAAAACTGTTAAGTAAAAAAATGGACGAGGAGACTAACACCACCAATTATCTCCCAGACGAACCAACATACAAAGATCTCTTTAAGTTCCGTATAAGGAAACTAAAGAGCAAACGGTTACAAAAGAAATTCTATAAAAACCCATACCCGTACATCTCAGAGACGTTAGCAGATGAATTTCGTAGAAAAATGTGGAACGCTCTAGGTCGGGTAATGTCAGAGCAAATTTATTCTAGATTAAGTGAGCCTTCATTTGCGAGAAGTATATTCAATGTCACACCAATAGAGGAGTAAATTATCTCAAACAAAATCTTTGATGGGGGTGTAGATGAAACCACCACCTAAAATACATTATAACACATACCCCGATGCCGACGTAGGCAAACCCGTTTGTATTAGCTTAGAGGCGTGGGGTGATCGAAATCGCTATCCGACTGCCTATGCGAATGGAAATTTCGCCCTAACCAAAGACCTCGATAAAGTAAATTGTATCACTTGTCTCAAACGATTAGCTCTAAAAGAAAAAGTAAACTTAGTACGTATGTATGCCAAAGCCATCCAAGATAATAGGGAGCGAAAATGAAAGACAATGAGATCGGAGTACTCTTAAAGATGTACCTTAACGACTATGCTAGGCTCCTATACAAAGGACGTGGTTTTGAAGTCGAAGAGGGTTATGACTTTTCAAAAGCTACTCACCCAGAAGAACGTCAGCTATGGGAACATGCAAAATTCTCATATAGCTATTGGTATGATATTATTAACACATGAAAGGTACACATGAAGTTATACACAATCCCAACAATCAATCCCGACCTATTTACTTTTTGGATATATTTTTACGGAGATGATTCAAAATACATGGCGGGAGAAAGACATTTCTTAGAACATCTTCTTTTAGGTACAAATTCTAAATATTCAAAAGAAGATTTTAGACTTAATATTACCAAACTAGGAGACAACTCGTTACTTTCTGCTGCGACTAGTGCGGAGTTTATAACTTTGTCGGGCTCGTATTTACTTGAAGATGCAGGGACAATAATTGAATTGCTCAATCTTATGTTAAACGAGGCTAGTTTACTCGAAGACGAGATCGAAAACGAACGTAAAATTATCGTCCAAGAATACAAAGGAGGAATCGATAATCTCATTCGCCAATGCTATCAATCTCTAGGTAAAGTCTTAGGTGTAGAACTTACAGCTATTGGCAACCTCGATAGCATTAACCAGATCAATAAACTCGGCTTACAGCAAACATATGAAGGAGTTATTAATACAGATGCCTGTCATATTTATGCTCACGGTCTTGATGTGGAAAAAATCTTTGAGAATTTTAAAATCCGAGATGGAGAA
>JAEORY010000054.1 GCA_016840645.1 Candidatus Borrarchaeota archaeon
AGTCCGAGTGCTTCAGCGATGATCTCAGTTATATCCATCATTTTGATATTTGCTTCTGCTTTTTTGATTCCTTCGTTAATATTGTCGTAACAAGCAGGACATCCACTTACGATTACTTCTGCACCTATTGATTTTGCCTGCTCTACCCTCTTTAGGGCCAGTTCCATGCCTAGACCGGCGTCAACACCTTTTACGCCACCACCGCCACCGCAACATCGTGCATCTTCTCTTGTAGCTGGCAATTCCTTGTACATTATGCCGGGAATAGCCTGTATTAACTTTCGTGGGTTGTCATATTGCAATTCATGTCGTCCAAGTTCACAGGGATCATGCCACGTTACAACTTTATTAATACTGTTGCCATTGTTTAGTTGAAGTTTTCCTCGATCTAACAGGTCTGCAAGAAACTCATTTGCATGAACTACTTCAAAGGGTGGTTTGATTCCTCCAACATCTTCATAAAGGTGCTTAAACACTCTATAACAGCCAGCGCATGTAGCTACTACTTTTTCTACGCCTAGATTATTGAACGCTGAAATATGATGTTCAGCTAGTTCTTTAATCATCTCGCGGCCGCCAGCCAGATAGTATGGAGAACCACAGCACCATTCGTCTTCGCCCAAGAGAGTGAAGTCCAGACCTAAATGATCCATTGTCTTTACCAATGATAGTGGTATTTGTGATAAGCGACCCATGAATGAGCCAAGGCAGCCTACAAAATATCCAATCTTTGCGTCTGTGTTGGTCCTGTCCTCAACGACCTCTTCGGCATCGGCATCCATCATAGACCAGATCGTTCGATCATCTTGTTCCATATCAAAGATATTATGACTTTCTTCCAATGCCTCTACGAGCATCATTGAAGACTCAGGAGCGAATCCTCGGTTAAACATTTCCTCGCGAGCATGCAATATAATCTCCGTACATTCAACTCCACTTGGACAAATATCTACGCAGTGATTACAAATTAAGCAAGTATATTCGCCTTGAGTCATTAGTTCGTTAGGGGAAATTTTTCCCTGAAGCATTCCTAATGCCATTCTGATTCGTCCACGGGGCCCGATGACTTCCCATCCGCGTTCCTCAAGTGTTGGACAAATTGAATTACATTTAGCACATCGCACGCATTTAAGCATTGCCTGAGCCCAATTTTCAATCTTCTCGTGCATTTTTTTTTCACCTTGTATCTTTAAATAGTCCTGACGGGTATCTTGTTCAATATAGTTTCCGGATCTTCGTTCAAGGCCATTTTTCCAGGATTCATGATGTTTTTCGGGTCTAGTGCCCATTTAATTGCTTTCATTATGTCAAGTGCGACCTCGCCGTGCTCGCGTTTCATGTATCGTGCGCGTGCTATACCGATACCGTGTTCTCCAGTTACTGTACCGCCCAAATCTAACGCTTTTAGATTTATTTCTTCGATAAGTGCCTCTAACTTTGGCCAGTCTTCAGCAACTTCTTTTCGAATCGTAATGGCGGGATGTAAGTTGCCGTCACCAACATGCCCGAACGTCACAATTGGGAAATCGTATCTTTGGCTAGCTTCACGTAAGAAAGTTAACATTTCGGGGATCTTCGAAATCGGCACAGCAAGGTCTTCACCCGCGTAAACACGCGAATAACCTTCTCGAACACGTACCGATGCTGCACCGACCAGCGACCGTGCTTCCCATAAGCGATCTATTTCCGCTTTTTCTGTTGCCTTCTTTACTTCTATTGCACCGCTATCTTTACAGATCTCTGCAATTTTGTTGATTTTGGGTTCTATTTCGAATGATGATCCTTCCACCTCGTAGAGAAGCATTGCTTCAACGTCTGGAAGCTGCATTTCTGGTTTGTATTGATTGATTGCATAAATTGATGATTTGTCTAATATTTCAACGCAACCAGGAATTATTCCCGCCTTAAAAGTGTTAATGACAGCCTTCCCAGCATTTTCAAGCACATCAAATAGTGCCATCGCTATGCCTTCTGCCTCTGGAAGTGGGATAAGTCTCAACCAAATCTTTGTGAAAACACCTAATACACCTTCACTTCCTGTAAAAAGTCCTACTAGATTTAATCCAGACGCTGTTTTTAATGCATTAGATCCCACAGTCATTATTCTTCCATCAGGAAGAACAACCTCCATTTTTAAAACATAGGCACTTGTTGTTCCGTAGTTAACGGCTTCCTTTCCAGAAGAGTCATTTCCAACCATTCCGCCTATTGTGGCTGCGTAGGAACTCGCTGGACCTGGTACTAAGAATCCATGTGGTTTTAAGAACTCGTTGAGTTTATCATTCACTATTCCAGGCTCTACACAAACCTGTAAGTTATCCACATCAAGTTCTAAAACATGATTCATGCCTGTTAAATCGAGTAGTATTCCACCATAAACAGCTATTATTCCACCTGAACAACCAGTTCTGGCGCCTGCAGGTATTACAGGAATTTCGTTTTCATAGCAGTATCTAACTATCTTTGAAATTTGTTCCGTTGAACTTGGTCTTACAACTACATCTGGTGTTTTCTCAAAACGTGACGCATCCGTTGCAAAGGCGAGTAGCATTACTGGATCCATAGAAAAACTTTCTTTTCCTACAGTTGCAGTTAAAAATTCATTTAATTTCTCTTTATCGATCGACTTTCTCTCCATAATTCTCACCAATCTTTTGGAAACATTCAAAAAGTCTAGACCCTATAGAAAAGGTCTATTCTCCTAATTTGTCTTTATCTATAATGTTAGTCCTCTAAATGAACTATTATCGTTTTTTACAGGATTTTTTGAACTTTTAAAGTTTTTTACATTGACACACTTTGTCTCGTAGTATACATTTCCCTTATTAAAAATTTTGTTGCCGAGAGAAAAATGATGATGTACTTGCTGAAACATGATTCGGTTAGTAGTACTGAGTAGTTACGTAATATGACAAAAGTGCGAGATAGTGTGAGCAATTCCTAAAATTGCGGGGTTTATTAATGAACTGTACTCTAAAGTATACAGGAGCAGTCAATCACCAAGCTACAGACTGTGAAATTCAGACGCACTCCCGATTCCTGTGATGTGTAAACCCTAAACAAGGAACATGCATTCTCGGAGCAAATTTTATGCAGGTGAAGAAGGGAATCTGACTGCGGATTTATCCGAATAAAGAACAGAGCATATTGCTCAATAAAACACTCGGTTGCTGTCGATTCCTTTATAATAAGATGTTAGAAGAACATATCAAGGTGTATGCTCAAACAAGACGATAAAGACGCCCTCTACAGTTATAAGTACAAAAATGAGAAATACTACAAGCAAGAGTACCCGTTTCTTAAAGAAGTGGATTCTAAGGCACTGCAAACTGCGAACCGCCACCTTTTTGCAACCTACCGGAATTTTTTTGAAGCACTTAAAACGAGCAGGGAAGTGGGCTTTCCCAGATTTAAATCCAAGAAATGCTACCCGCAAACCTACACCACATACAATATCAACAACAGCATACGGATTGACCACCAGCGAAGGAAAATTCGTATTCCGAAGGTTGGTTGGGTCAATTACAGAGATGACCGCACGATCAGTAATTCAATTAAACACATAACCATCAGTAAGACTGCCACCCACAAGTATTTTGTGTCGGTGAAGGTGGTGTGCGATGTTAAAATACCACCTAAGAGGGTGGTACTCAATATCAGGGATATAGCAGGGTTTGATATGTCGGCAACGCACTTCCTTATCGGCGAACATAATAAGTACGAAAACCCCAGATTTTATAGGGAAGAGGAGAAACGCCTTAAGAAACGCCACAGGGAATTATCGCGCAAGAAAGAGGGTTCACAGAATCGTAAGAAGGCACGGCTCAAACTAGCAGGGATTTATGAGAAGATTAATAATCGAAAGCATGATTGGCTTCACAAGACAACCCATTACTTGAGCGAGCGACACGATGCTGTTATCCTAGAAGATCTAAACATCAAGGGGATGCAACAATTCAACTCAGGTCTTAGTAAGTCTATCACGCTGGACTTCTCATGGTATCAGTTTCGGGCATTTTTGGACTATAAAATGTACTGGAAAGGCAAGTATTTCGTCCTGATTGATCGTTTTTTCCCGTCCAGCAAACTATGCTCGATCTGTGGTCAGATAAACAATGACCTCAAACTGAGCGATCGAGTTTGGACCTGTAAACATTGCAACACTACTCGCCAGCGAGATATCAATGCGGTGTCCAATATCACAGTCGAAGGCATTAGAATATTACAAGAAGAAATCGGAATCATGGTGATCGCAAAAATCGACGACCATGATACGTCTACCGTAGGGACTACGGGAAGTCACACCTCTGGAGAGGATGTAAGACCTTCTACCAAAACCAGGCAGTCCTCGCTGAAGGAGGAATCCATGAGCCTTTAGGCTGTGGTAGTTCAAATTGACAGGCTTAAAGATAAATTCATTATTTAATCTTTCTGCAAAGGTTAATTTTTTAGGTTTCTTGAGAAAATGTCCAGCTTTGAACCTAAAAATTTCTCTTTATCTACTATGACGGTGTATCTCTCTTTGAAAGAGAAATGGACGACGAAACTAATTATTCATTCATATCATTTATTCTCAGCAATAAAAGCTTTGAAAAAGTCACTTTCAAGAAGTTTTTTCACAAGACTACTTGAGTTTTTAACAAGTCGATTAATATCTTCTTTAGTCGCGTGATCAATATGTAAACCTGCTATGACGACAACATTTTTATCAAAATCAAAATTCTTTATTAATTCTGTTGCAACGTCCTCGGCAATAACGTTATCTTTGTGCCCTTCATCCGTCCAGATTGTATAGTTGACGTTCTTACTCTTATTAGGGCAAGCTATGACAACAGAACCAATATGTGGTTTTACCCCACCGCCAATAATAACTGTTAAATCATCACCTGAAGTAATAGCGTGTAGATTAACTTTAAATTTGCCTTCATCGATTGTGTCGTTAAATTGATTTTTCATGAGAGATTCCTTCTAGAGAATACTCCTTAATATTATTGCTAAAGACTATTGCTTCATATGCTTTTTTTACAATTCTACGAACTCTTTGTTCATTATCTTCAAAGAAAAGAAGGTGACTTTTGCATCCAGATTTACAGTCAGATGCACCAAATCCTCTTACAATTGTTTTTCCACCTAATGATAAGAGTTCTTTGATTATGATGCATTCATATTTTCTATTTGATTCACAAAGTATTATATGGCTTATTTGAGATTCCTTTGCATTAAGAAAGTAATCAATATGCCAGTGCAGGGTTTTTATTTCAGATATGTGGCGTAGTAATCGACCTCTGAGACCCACCGCTCCTTTTCCGAGAGCAGAACCGGTATATATATAGTTTCCTTTGGGGAATTTATATATTCCCAATTTTCCAACGTTTATTTCAATTGCTTGATTCAATTGCATAATCAGTGTATATGTACCTGTTTTTCCTTGATCTATTGGAATCATAATACTCATTTTTTTGGCCATGTAACAAGCTGTGGAGTTTTTGGAAGTTCATCGCCAATATATTTTTTGATTTCATTTGGCCAATTCTCGTAATCGAAACCATGCCTTATAACGAAGACATATGCCCATCGTGAGGGACCTATGCCTACGCAACCTGTCCATACATCTTTTCCTGCTTTATCTTTAAAATTGAATCTTCCTGCATAGAAGTCAGTGTGAACATGATAGGATGATATTTCTAGTTCTGCTTCTGGTCTGCTAGTCGTTTCAAAAGGTAGGATTGCTGTTAGGTCATATGTCTTCACAAATTCCTCGGTTTCATCTTTTTCTGCAGCACCTGCATGCTCAAGATAAACTGCTGTGGTCTTATCAATCCGGTACTCTAAATCAAAGATTTCATCAATTAATTCAATCGACCGTTCTAGAATTTCGTCTCTTATTTCAATGGTTTTCTTTGGTGTAGACATGTACGTGAATTCTATTCGATGAAACTCGTTTAGACGTTCTAAACCTTTTAATCCTCCTCCTTCCCACCTCCATGTCGGACCATTTCTATCAAAGAACAGTATGGGATTATTTTCAAGGTCATCAACGTCTACTATTTCCTTTTGAAAGATTTCATAGAAAGGCTCACACTGGGCATAAGAGAGACCAAACATAGGTGGTCTGAGCATTTTTTGTAGCATTTCAGGATTAGTAGTACCTGTGATTTCAACATAGTCTACATATTCTTCAAAGTCTTTAGGATTCCTACTTGTCGGAGGACATACCCAAAATAGTTCATTTGGAATTGCTAGATGTCCTTTTTTTCTTTCAACCTCTAATGGAATTAATCGTGGAAAAATAGTCTCAACAAATCCCATCGGTTTAATAACTTTATCAATTACCAGTTGTTCAATAGCGCGGATAAGTGCTGTAAAGGGAGGCATAATCGTCCAGACGCCGGCACCTGGGAACTCTTTTACCCATCCTCTTCCTACGGCTTCTTCAGTAGGATCCATCTTAATTCTATACTTGTCTAATTTTTTTTCACTTCGCCTGACAGTCTCAGAAAATGCAGCTTTACCTCCCATCTTCTGTGCTCTGACTTTTTCTTCCATTCGATTAAGCAATTTATCAATATAGTTCTTTTTTAGTGCTGTTTCATCAATATCCTTTGGATTTAAAATGATATGAGCCTGATTACCCTCAAAGTCGATTTTATCAGTAAATGGAAGAGTCATTGGCTCTAATGGCGCTTCTTCCAGTTCCATGGTGATTTCAAATCGTTGAATCTCAATATTTCTTACACCTAATTGGTAGCGCTTCCCCAAAAATGTTGTTAATTCCTTATTGAGTCGCATAATACCCGTATGTACCCTTACATATCTACCACTGTTTAGGCTTAAAAAAACACCTTCTGGCTTTATCTGATATCCTTCTATTGTTGTTCCTTCATTTTCTTTCCCTTCTGGAGTACCTTTTTTCAAGAAATCTTTATTTGCTTTATCGAAGAAATCTTTTAATAATTCTTCTGCATCAGCAGGCAGTTTTTTACTAAATTCAAAGAACACATCCGCCTCAAATCTCATTAAATACACCTAGCGAATTCATTGCTTAAACATCACTTGGACTGTATTGGTTTTTATTTTTAAATTCTATTTTCGATGAAAAACTTTGGTAGAAAAAAAGAATCTCTCTCAAACAGGTAAATTTCAAGTCTTTAGTGAATAGTAGAATGGAATTTGATGTATTTAATTCTTTAAGTCTAAATGATAGGAAAGTTCTCGTGATATGGTAACCTTTATCGATTATTTGGGCGATTTCAAAAACACTATATCATTTTTCTTGAAGTCATAGGGCACCCTTTTGGTTTCATGATCAAAAATTGGTGATTTTTTTACGCGCATGTGTCTCTTAAGTTCGCCATCGATTTCCTCGATCTCTAATCGCACAACTGCGTCATAGAAATGCTCAAAAGATGCTATTTCCCTATCTAGATGCATTTTAGTTCCAATAACATCGATAGTAATGCCATTTTCAACTTTCGATATCTGAGTTATTTCCTTTGAAAGCTTATACGTCTTTTCGAACCCAAAAGTCATTACAATGGTCGAAAGAGAATAGGTTGCGCTTCTGACGAGAGCTTTCCGGTTCCTACGATTCGTTTCAAAATTGTCACGATAGTCTTGCCAAACTCCATAGATAATATCCATGACCCTGTTAATGTTGGTGGGTTCACCGATCGTAATAATTGACTTAGAGAAGTCTCGAACATATTCTTCTCCCTTCGTCCAGAAATCTATCAATTTACCCATCTTAAATAATTCTTTTTGTATGATTCCGAATCCTTCAAATTTCTGAAGGATAGTTTCTGCAGAATGATCAAAACTATACAAAAAACAGACTTCTTTCTGCTGCACTCCTTCATATAACCACTTTTCAATAAACAATAGGGAACCGGTACCTGTATCCGCCTCAAGTAAAATCTGAGTCCCTCTTGGCACCCCTCCACCCAAGAGTTTATCTAGTTCTTTGATACCGCTTGAAGCTAATTCAATTGGCAAGACAGGTTACTCTCCAAGGATATAACTAGGTGATGATATAAAAGTACTACTAATCTTGGTCCTTATATTGTAGGATTGCTTCTTCGTATGCCCTTCCGTCGATTTCCATTCCACCCGAAAATAATTGGATTTTCTTTTGATGGAGAATGGTATCTAATTCTCTATTTTTCTCTTGCATGTCTTCATCTCGCAAAAATGAAATCGGTAAATTAACAGACAATGGGCGAATCGGAGGTATATGTCGAGTACTTTTTAAAGGAAACAAAACACCGCTTTTTGCTGCCATTATTACATTATTTTTGTTTACAATAGGTGGCACGAGCGCTCCTACAACATCTTTTTTTTCGATCTCAATTTTTGAACTATATTTAATTTCAATATTAAAATGGAATTTGAATAGAATCTCTATAAGAATAAGATGATTGTAAATCTCTACTAGGTCCTTGATTGTATGTTTACTGTTAATAAGAATGGATTTTTCCTTTGTTATCAACGCACCAGTAACTGTGTCTTCATTTACCCGTTTTATAGCCTCCCTGGGATCGTTCACATACCTAATGTTGAATTTATCTAATCTCTGCATGCTTTCAATCAATTCGATTAAAGAAATATCCTGATTAGAAATAAATAACCTACACCATCGATCAACTCGGACATCTTCATACGCAACGAAATAGCAAAGAGCAGTTTTACACGAAAGCTTTTTCAGGGCCGCAAGGCGGTGCATTCCATCTAAAACAACCATACTATTCTTTTCTACAATAATAGGGTCTTTCTGAAAACCATCCTTTTCTATTTCTTGCGCTAATTGATTAACTATTTTAAAAGCCGTTTTTTCATGAGGCTGAAGGGAATCAAGTTTTTCTAATCTGATGTCAGATTCAACAGTATTGCGAATCTGTGAAGAATTCATGTTTTTCCCCAAATAGACTTTAGTTAATGATGGCAAATCGTGCTATAAAAACTACATAAGATTTGAATGCGAAACTTTACTTGCTTTTCAATTATTTCCTTAACTCTGCTTTTCATAATGATCCTGTTAGTCATTATAATCAAATGTATTAAAAGCGTATTTTCCACGATGTTCTTTCTGTATGTAATCCGATGTTACGTTTAATTTTTCAAATTCATTTTTACGGATAGAAAGAATCATATTTCTTTATTTTTGGTAATTTAACTTACTGTAGTTGTTTCTTGTGTTTTTAATAAGCGTAAGCGTACCAGATAAAGGCGTTTACTAGGAATTCTCTCATTTAGAAAATCCCATAAGATAGATGTATTTATTCAAAAAAGACACCGACATTTTGACAAACTCTTTTTATAATCCCGATGAAAATTTATTTTTGAAATAATATAGCGACAAAATTAAATAATAAAGAAAAACGTGATATACATCGGCATCTGAAAGGGGTGTGTATCTTTGTGGCATTATCTGGGAGACATCTGTTGATTATTTCATGTTCGAAAACAAAGAATAAACAACTGAGAAACGATGAAGAAGTAAAACTCCCTGCGATAAAAGGATATGATGGCAAGATTTTTCTGACTTTGCGAAAAGCATTTAGAGAAGGATTAGGACATAATGTTGATGTACTCATAATCTCTGCAAAATATGGTCTTTTGGAAGCTACAGACGAGATTTCTTATTATGAGGAACGCATGACAAAGCAAAAAGCGAAAGAACTTAGAGATGAAGTATTATTTAAACTAAAACTGATCGTTTCAAATGGAGGAAATTATAGAAGAATTTTCGTTATGTTAGGAAAAATTTATTTTGAAGCAATTCGTGGAGCATCCACAATGACTGATATCCCTATAGAAGTCATACAAATGGAAAAAATTGGGAAAGCACAGCAAAAACTCAGAAATTTATTATTAAGACTGACCCCGCAAACGGCAGTATCTTAACCTATTTTTTCTACAGATTAATTTACAATAACACTGACAATATATGAAATCTATATATCGACATTTCATCTACTAACAATAATTTTCCTTAAAATCCTTGGAAGTTTCACTTGAAGTCATTCCTTTTTGTATATACGCAAATAATCAGGAATCATTCATTGTTATACAACCTTCAAAGAAGATCCACATGTAACACAAAATTTGGAGGCGGGATTATTTGAAGCTCCACAAGAAGGACAAAATACTCTGTTGGTGGAGGTTGGGAAGGTTTGGGGTGATTGAAGTGTTGGCGATGCAAATTTCTCTTCTTTATCAAACAAGAGAACCACACTTCTAGAGAACCACGCTACTACACCTATAATTGGGCTAAGCAATATCGCAATGAGAAAATTAAATAAAAATGGATTTACCCATGTTGCGTCAACGCCAATTAAGATAAACAGCCCTATAATACTGACGACAAGGATTAAAAGGACAACTAAAGCGATAGCAAAGAATAAACCCGCAAAAAAGACAGCAGCTAAAAAACCAAAAATAGCAGCATGTTTAACATTGTCTGTTTTTAAGCCAACAATGAAAATCGCAATTGGTATTACAAATGGAGAAAGTGCAGGATATCCAATAATAGAAATTGAAATGATACCAATAAAAGAAATCAATGAAATTATGAAGAAAGTTCTTCTACCAACGTAAGTTTCAAACAATGTAAATATTAACCCAGTTAAAAATAAGACAACTAAAAAAAGGCAATAACCAATAAGAACCCAAAAATAAAAGAATCGCGTCCTGCATCATTTCTTTCCCCTCGATGCATTTTCTAATCAAATACAAATAATAAGGTATACATATATATAAATCTATAATTTAGCTCTGTATTACTCTTCATAGAGACTATAAATATCTATTTTTTGACTATCGTTATTATAAATGAAGTTGCCTTCAACACATTCTTTTTTAAAAAACAGTAGTAATACAAGAATATCAGATAATACAAGAATATCAGAGGGTATTCCTTGGACGTCGTATCAGTATTGAAAGACGGAAACATCGAAGACATGGTTGAAAGAGCAGTGAACCTTGTCCTTGCTGGAGGACTTGAGGACATAATTGATAAAGGTGACAGTGTTTTAATCAAACCAAACCTTTGCTGTCCAAAATCTAGCAATGTTGGAGCGACAACAAATCCAAGGGTCGTTTTGAAATTAATCGAGTTAGTGAAGAATGCAGGTGGCAAACCTATCGTAGGCGAAAGCCCGATTGTTGGCTACGATACGGAAGAAGTTTTCTATAGGACAAAATACAAACTTCTTATGAAGGGGCAAGGTGTCGGTATTGTTGATTTTAATGCAGATACGCCTGTCGAAGTTTCAATAAAAGGAGCATTAGCCCTTAAAGAAGTAAAACTTGCTAAATCTGTGTTAGATTGTGATAAATTTATTAGTGTCCCGGTAATGAAAACTCATGATGCATGCACTGTTACACTGAGTTTAAAGAACCTTAAAGGTTGTATGTATCAAAACGAAAAGTACAAATCTCACCAAGTAGGCGTCCATGAAGCAATTGTCGATCTTAATACACTCATCACGCCCGATTTTGCGGTAATTGATGGCACTGTGGGTATGGAAGGACTTGGACCCACAGCTGGAGATCCCGTGCGAATGAATATGATACTTGCAGGAAAAGATTTAGCATCAGTAGACACAATAGCATCTACAATTATGGGTTTTGACGTGGCTAAAATAAAACATATCCACTATGCAGCACAAAAAGGCTTAGGAAAAACAGATCTTCAACAGATCGAAGTCTTAGGCGAACCTATTCAAAAGGTTTTTCGTAAATTCAAAGAAGCGACGTGGTAAACATAAAAGGAGTCTTTAAATTGGTTTCCATCACCGTTGATCAGGAAAAGTGCAATTTGTGTAGGGTTTGTGTACAAGCTTGTCCGAGCGAGATTTATTTAGTAGAACTGCAAGGAATAGAAGTGAATAACGAAAAATGCCTAGGCTGTGGAAACTGCATAACAATTTGCCCTGTTGAGGATTTTGGAGAGAAGCCAATCTATAGAATTCACAATGGGAAGAGCGGCATTTCAAGAGAAAGAATTGATATATGCAAACGATTTGGGTCGGGGTGGAGTTGCGAGTTGTGTAAAAATGTCTGTCCGGTTGGAGCTATACGATTTGTTGGTAATTGTCAATTAATTGAAGCTAATATCAAAAATTGCCTTGAAGGCGAGGGAAAAGACTGCCGAATCTGCTCAGAGGCATGTCCTGAGGGAGCGATTCGTGTTAGAAGAGATAATGGCAAATAATTATAATCGGGTTAATATATATGAACGCGCGAGTGGAAGATCCTAAGAAATTACTAGAAACGTTACTAGAAGATTTCAAGAAAAAGGGTAGCGTAGTAGTTGCGTTTTCTGGAGGTGTGGACAGTAGCGTAGTTGCAGCACTGGCATATCGGGCGCTAGGTGATAGATCTGTTGCAGTTACTGTTGATTCTCCGATGATGTTTCCAGACGAAGTTCAAACTGCAAAGGAAGTCGCCCAGCAGATAGGGATACAACACATTATTGTCCCTCTAAATGAACTTGAATATTCGGCAATATTACATAATCCTCCAGATCGTTGCTATCACTGCAAAAAATTGCGATTCAGTGATTTGCTTGAATTTGCAAAAAAGGAAGGATATGCCGCCGTGGCTGACGGTACGAATGTTGAGGATTTTGATGAACATCGTCCTGGAATACGTGCCGCAAGAGAATTACACGTTTGGTCACCATTAGCAGAACGCTGTCTAAATAAAGAAAAAATTCGTGCGCTTGCAAAAATATTAAACTTACCATCTGCTGAAAAACCTGCGATGGCATGTTTGGCGAGTCGGGTTCCTTACGGGGAAACACTTACTGAAGAAAGATTTAAACGAATAGCACAAGCGGAAATTTATATCCGTAATGAACTTATGATTAAACAGGTAAGAGTACGTGAGCATGAAAACGGAAAAATTGCCAGAATAGAAGTAGGCTCTGCAGAACGAGATAAATTCTTTGATTTTGAAAAAATGGATAGTTTATCGAAGCAGTTAAAAAAGTTAGGCTACAAATATGTGACGCTTGATCTCCTTGGCTATCGTTCTGGAGCCATGGATGAAGTACTTCAAAAAGAATGAATTGTTAGGCATAAGTCTTATTTTTTGATTATTTCAACGGTTCCTTCATCGCCGTTAACCTTAATGTAGTCATCTGTGCAACATTCTTTTAGTAGCTTCTTATTAAAGTTATCAATCATTGGAATGTCGATGGTAATGGCACTAAGAGCCAAAATGGGATCTGCTATATCACATACTATCGCAACGGGTGCAGTTCCACGAATCATAGCATCATACGCAACATATGGACCTAATGTTCCGCCTTTTCCTGTAGGACACACAAGAACCTTCCCCCTCATATATTCACCCATTTTTTCGCTCATTAGAAGTTTTCCTGTTGTCGGGTCAAAATCCCCGATAAAACTAAATGGTGTGTTTACAACGATTGCATAGCCTTCTGCTTTTCCTTTATTGATTATATGACCCGTTAATATCATTTTAAATGCACCCATTTTCCACTAATTGCTGAAGTTACACAATCTTTCATAGTTCCATACAACACATCTATTTTTCCTTTAGTTAGTCTCGTGATATAATGAGCAGCCTTTATTGAATTCGTAGCAATCACTTCAATATCGTCTGGAAAAGGAGCTTCTGGAATCGATGC